>SHWM01000055.1 GCA_009693835.1 Alphaproteobacteria bacterium | reverse complement strand
CGCCACCCACAGGCCGTTCTGGTGCTGGATAACATTGCCGATGCGGATTTCATTGCCGTTGATTTTCATGCTGCTGCTGCCGGTTATGGGGTGGGGACTGGCGGGCGGCACGCCGCGCCATGGATCGCGGGCGGAACCTAGCAGCTTGCCCCGCAATGCACAATCTTAACGGAAATGGAGATATTTTACGTTTGACGTCATGCGTAAAAAATGATATTTATTATCAGCGATGATTGAAGGCTTTAAAGATAAACGAACACGCGATTTTGCGGCGGGTGTTCGTGTCAAGGCATTTGAAAGCTTTGCGATGCAGGCGCATAAACGATTGAGGTTATTGCACCTTGCGCGTCATCTGCGAGCTTTGTCCGCCTTGCCCAGTAACCGGCTGGAAGCATTGAAAGGTGATCGCAAAGGTCAATACAATATCCGTATCAACAGTCAATGGTGGATTTGTTTTGAGTGGCTGGAAGGCGACACGGACCCATCGAATGTCGAAATTGTGGATTATCATTAGGAGGACAGCGTGACATCAGCAGTAAAACTGGCCGGTCCCGCCATTCATCCGGGCGAAGTTCTCGCCGATGAACTGGCCGAACTCGGCGTCAGCCCTTCGCAACTGGCGCGCGTCATTGATGTGCCAGTGAACCGGGTGACGCAAATTCTGCATGGGCGGCGCGCCATCACGGCGGACACGGCGCTGCGGCTTGGCCGCTGGTTTGGCACCGGGCCGGAAATCTGGCTTGACCTGCAAACCGATTATGAATTGCGCATCGCCGAAGCCGGACTGGGCAAGGCCCTGCTGGCGATCCCGGTGCGGGGATGAAAAATGAGGTCCACATGCGCTACGCCATCGTGATCGAGAAAGCCGAGGGCAATTACTCCGCCTATGCACCGGACTTGCCGGGTTGCGTCGCCACGGGGGCCAGTATCGAAGAAATCGGAACACACATGCAGGAAGCCATCGCCTTTCACCTGGAAGGCCTGCGCGAGGATGGCGCGATCATTCCCACGCCTTCCAGCCGGGTTGAATATATCGAGGTCACTGTGTAGCTGGCGCAGCCTCAAACGGCTTGATTTTCGCCACTTGCGCGGCAATCTTGCGTTTCGCCGCCAGCGTGTCGAAGGCGTTTTGCAGGCGCAGGAAATAGCCCTCTGACAGGCCGAAAAATTTGCACAGGCGCAGATCGCTGTCTGCCGTGATATCGCGCGTGCCCCTTACGATAGCGTGAATGCGGTTGGGCGGCACACCAATGGCGTGCGCCAGCCTGTTCTGGCTCATTCCCAGTTCATCCAGAAATTCCTGTTTCAGAATTTCACCGGGGTGTGGGTTATGTAGCTGGGCCATTAGAGTCTTTCTGGTTTAAGTTAACACACCATGGTGTCATCGCGAGCGAAGCGTGGCGATCCACCAGCCTTCGCCAGAAGGCCATGGCTGGCAAGGGAGTCACTAACGAAGGCCGTGCCGGGCGGCTCTGGATTGCCGCGTCGCCATGCTCCTCGCAATGACGGCGGAGAATGCGATTTCATCTAAAATCATCTCGCTCTAATGATAGTCAACGATCTCCACTTCGCGCGCTTCACCCTCGATCCACAGAAAGCAAATCCGCCACTGATCATTAATCCGGATGCTTAACTGGCCCTTGCGATTGCCTTTTAGCACTTCAAGCCGGTTACTGGGCGGCTGACGCAGGTCGTCCATCGTCATGGCCGCATCCAGTTGCCGCAATTTCCGCAAAGCTCGATCCTGAATGCCCAACGGCAGTTTACGGCTTGTCTGGCCTTGCCACAGGCGCGCAGCCTCCGCGCTTCGGAAAGACCGGATCACCGCCTGCCCCCATATAAGCTAGTACGAGATACGTATCAAGTCATAAATGCGCCCCCCTCACTTCTTCTTTCCCGTCTTGCCGGTCTCCCGATAGTCGCCGAAATCGGCGTCGCGGTTGGTCAGCGCGGTGGTCAGGCCCTTTTCACCGATGGATTTGATCCATTCCTGCGAGGTCTGGGTAAAGCTGGCCAGCGCCTGAATTTCGGTGGTGGCGCGCAGGGCCGCGCGGATGCCCATGATGTCCATCTGGCGATGCACGCTGCGCTTGTTGAACTGTTGCAGCTCAGTCGGCACATTGGCGACGCGGGCCGCCATTTCCAGCACCTTGGCCTCCAGCTCGCCCGCCGGCACCGAGGCGTTGGCGAAACCGCATTCGGCGGCCTCGATGCCCGTCATGCTGTCACCCGTCAGCATCATTTCCATGCCCTTGCGCATACCCATAACCCAGGGGAAAAACTGATTGTCCGGCGGGCTGATGGAGCGCACTGGCGGATAGCCAATCTTGGCGTCATCGGCCACATAGATCAGATCGCAGGATTGCGCCAGCTCCATGCCGCCCGCCAGGCAATAGCCCGTCACCTGGGCAATGACAGGTTTTGAGAGATCCCAGATGTAAAAACAGCCGTCCAGCACGTGGCGCGGCCAGTTGGCGAGGCCGCCCGCCGTATAATAGGGCTGACCCTTGGTGACGTTGGATTTCAGGTCATATCCGGCGCTGAACGCCTTTTCGTTGCCCCTGATGATCATGACACGCACCGAACGGTCCTGATCGGCGCGGGTCAGGGCGTCGAACAGTTCGCCGCGCAGCGCATTGCTGAGCGCGTTGCGCGCTTCGGGCCGGTTCAGGGTGATGCGGCGGATATGCTCGGTGCCGGGGGGCGTGTCCACAATAATGAATTTATAATCGGATGTGTCTGTCATCTGGCTTCCTCCTGTATATTGTTCCCGTTAAACTAGCGGTTTATGGCATAGTAGGGCAACGGCAAGACAAAGGATCGGGCAAATGCAGACAGAGATTAAAAAGGTGCAGCTGGTGGAAGTGGGTCCGCGCGACGGGCTGCAGAATGACCCGACCATCCTGGACCCGGACGCACGGATCGAATTCATCACCCGGCTGGTGGATGCAGGCATCAGGCGCATCGAGGCGGTCAGCTTTGTCAATGACAAGCGGGTGCCAGCCATGGCCGGGGCCGAAGCCGTGATGGCGGGCGTCCCGCGCGGGCGGGGCGTCAGCTATATCGGCCTGGCGCTGAATCCGCGCGGCTTTGAGCGCGCAGTTCTGGCCGGCGTGGACGAAGTGAATTATGTCGTCTGCGCCTCCGACACCTTTAATCAACGTAATCAGGGCGCGCCGCGCGCCGACACGCTGGCCTCGATGCATGACATCGCCCGCAGGGCGCGCGACGCCAAACTGCCATGCAGCCTATCCATCGCCACCGCGTTCGGCTGCCCGTTCGAGGGTGAAGTGGACGTGGCCATCATCCGCGACATCGCCCGCCAGGCAAACGATGCGGGCATCATGGAACTGGGCCTCGCGGACACCATCGGAGTGGCGTCGCCCTTTGACGTCAAGCTACGTGTGGCGGCGGCCCGCGAAGCCGCACCCGGCGTCACCATCCGGTGCCATTTCCACAATACCCGCAACACCGGCATTGCCAACGCCTATGCCGCGATCGAGGCCGGCGTCGCCGTGCTGGACGCCAGCACCGCCGGGATCGGCGGCTGCCCGTTCGCGCCCAAGGCCACCGGCAATATCGGCAGCGAAGATTTGCTGTATATGCTGCATCGCATGGGGATAGAGACCGGCGTCGATCTGCCGAAACTGATCACCGTGGCTAAATGGCTGGAGGGGACGCTGGGCCATGCGACCTCCGCGCAGGTCAGCCGGGCCGGCCTGTTTCCGGTGGCAGCCTAAGGCCCGTGACGACACTGACGATTGCAAGCTGGAACATTAATTCCGTCCGCCTGCGCATTGATACCGTCGAGAGGTTTTTGCAGGAATACCAGCCGGATGCGCTGTGCCTGCAGGAAACCAAGGTGGTCAATGATCAGTTTCCGGATAAAATGTTCCGCAGGCTTGGTTATGAACATCTCGCCATCAATGGGCAGAAGGCCTATCACGGGGTGGCTATTGTTTCACGCTTGCCCGTGCAGGCCATCGAGGCGCGTGAATTCTGCAACAAGGGGGATGCACGCCATGTGGCCGTGATCCTGCCGGGCGATATTGAACTGCATAATTTTTATGTGCCTGCGGGCGGCGACGAACCAGACCCCGAAATTAACGAAAAATTCGCGCACAAACTGGAATTCATGCGGGAAATGGCGGAGTGGTTCGAAGATTGGCCGCAGGGTTCGGCACGCAAGGTTCTGGTTGGCGATCTGAATGTCGCGCCGCTGGAGCATGATGTGTGGTCGCACAAACAGATGCTGAAAGTGGTCAGCCACACCCCCATTGAGGTTGAACATCTTAACCGGGCGCAGGCGGCGCATGGCTGGATTGACGTGGCCCGGCAGTTCATCCCGCCCGCGGAAAAACATTATACCTGGTGGAGCTACCGCGCCGCCGACTGGCAGGCCAGCAATCGCGGCCGGCGGCTGGACCATATCTGGGTGTCGCCAGGTCTGGAAAATGCCCCGACCGCATTCAAGGTGGCCGAACAGGTGCGCGGCTGGCCGCAACCGTCCGATCACGCGCCCATTCTGGCGAGTTTGCAGGTTTAGGGCCTAGACCATGTTCGGATCAGACGGAATCGCCCATGACGATCCCGTCTAATCCGTAAAACATGGTCTATATAATAATTTAGAGCAATTTTACCGTTTTAGACGGAACCTGTTGGTTCAGTCTAAAAAGGAATTGCTCCAGCGGGCGCAGGCTGGATAGACCCAGCAGGAACCCGGTCTGTCAGCCTGAATGTTTCCAGCCAAAGAAATACCCCGCCAGATGAGGCCGTAAAGGCCGGCCGGACGGGGTATGACTGAGTACTACAAACTTTATGGGCCGTCCGGCTGGCATCACGGGGTGATGCCAGCCGGGCGCATATCAGTCTATGCCTTGTGCTTGTCCCGGCGGAACCGGGTCAGCCAGCCGAGGCCGAGCAGACCAGCGAAAAACATAGTCATCGAAGCGGGTTCGGGAACCTGCACATTATCGGCGACCTGTCGCCATTGCCCGTCATGTGAGCTCGGCGAGCTTACATAAATCGGGTCGCCATTGATATAGATCGGGCGATTCAGGTTATCGCGACAAACTCTGGGATTTCCCCCACGCTGTTGCTCGTAGCCGGTTAAAATCTGCACATAGCCGGTTATTTTTTGCTCATAACCGGTTAAAATTTGCTCGTAGCCGGATATGGCCCACACGGCAAAGTTCACCACATGGCCGGCGAGGGCGGCGGGATTGAACATAATGTCATAGACGTTGAGCTGAAAAAAGTTCTGTGCCTCACCGAACCCGGCGCCGCCGGATCCGGCGTAATCAGGAGGGACTAAATCTGCCCCATGGGTTTCGTTCAGAAGCATGTCACCGAGAGCAACCGAATACCAGTCGCGGGTATCAGGATCGTATTTGCTTTCATTGTTTACCAAATTGCCCAGGCCACCCGTTGTGTTCCCACCAAAGAAAGCGGCGCTTATGGGTGCCCCGGGGGCTTACGTATCGTCAATATCAGGGTAGGCGCTTGCGGCATTTGTTATAATGCCAGGAACCGCCGCATCGCCAACTTGCCTGGGGGTGAACACAAACTGCGGCACATTACCGTCTATGTCATTATAAGAGGCGACGAAATGCACGTCGTGCAACGGAGAGTCCGCCATGACCCATAGACGCAGGCCCACGGTCCCGTCAATTGCCCACGAATCTACATATTGCTGAATTGAAGAGTCTGATTGCGGACAGTCGTCCGTGCAATAAGTCGCTCCCTCAATGTACAACTGCAAATTCGGAATGGCCATCGCGCTGGTGCTCAGCACTAGTCCTGCTACCACGGCTCCCGCCGCAGACAAAAATATCTTCTGGTTCATCCGGGAAAACCCCTTTTTTGAAAATGCTCTAGTTACGAATGCCAACCCAAATTTTATTTTATTTTTTTTAACCAGGAGCCAGTGAAAAGCCCGTTAAATTGGTGAAAAATCTACCCTGCACCAACGCTCCTGTCGCTGACTGAATATCTGATATAGATAGAATTCCACAAAAAAAGGCGTTAACCATAATTTCTGGTCATTCGTCACAAATCGTTCAAATTGATCCAATGCATGGACTTTTCATTAACCATAGGGGGTTTCCATCTAGGGCGAACCCAGCTTTCAGCAAGAAACTGTCAGGCACGAGAAAATCAGAAAAATGCCGGTTTTCAAGCCTTGGCGCTGTCTTTCGGTTTAAGTGTGACGATGCTGGCGGTGGCGCTGGCCTTGGCCAACAGTTCGCCGGTCTCCGAACGCAGCTCCGCCTCGGCAAAGCTGATGGATCTGCCGCGCCGGATGATAAACGCCTCGGCATACAGACGCCCAGGCCGCGCCGCCTGCAAAAATGTGGTTTTTAACTCTAATGTCGGCGTGATCTGGCCCCATTGCAGGGTCAGGCCAAACACCAGCGCCAGCACGTCATCCATCATGGCCGCGACCATGCCGCCATGAATGCCGCCCCAGAGATTGCATAATTGATCGCTGGCCTGATAGGCGACCCGGATACGGCCCTTGGCTGGATCGCAATCAATGAATTCGAGGCCGAGATGGGCGCTGGACGGCGATGGCTTGCGCAGGATCGCCTGGATGTTGGGCGGCAAGGTTGCCGGATCAATCGCCTGTGACATGTGAAATCGCCTCGCTGCGGGTTCTCTTAATTAAAGGGGGATGCAATATTCAGTTTGCGTCGATTCCGGCGGCCCGCAACCGGGCGCGGGCGCCAGTCAGATCGATTGTAGTAGTTTCGAGCCGCTGCGCAAGGATGCGCATTAATTCTATGGCGATCTTCGGGCTGTCCTCTATGAGCTGAAAGAAGCTTTCCTTGGTGATTTTCAGTGTAGAGACATCCGTCACCGCCGTCACCGTGGCGGTGCGCGGTTGATCGCGCAGGACCGCCATCTCGCCGACAAAACCGTTACGGCCCACGCTGGCCACCCGGACCGGGCCGCCGCCCGCATCCACGAGAATATCCGCCTCGCCGCTCAGGATAAGATAGGCCGCGTTGCCCAGATCGCCCTGGCGCATCAGGCTTTGTCCGGCGTCGAAATTCATGCGCTCGCTGGTAAACGCCAGCAGCTTGAGTTTCGCTGGCTCGATGTTGGAAAACAGCGCCACCTTGCGCAGCAGCTCCACTTCATCATTCAACTGCATATGCGTCTCTTTCCTGCAGCAAGGTCATTCGCGTCAGCCCACCGCAATCAGTTTTGGCAGATGACCGCCACTTTGCGACAGATCCTCAAATTTCCCCTGCTCGACGATCTTGCCGTCCTCGATCACCAGTATCTGATCAAACTCCTTGTTCAGGTCAGGTTGTCCGCCTATCCATATCAGGCCCCGCCCCTGGCAAAATTGTTTGATGTTTTTCAGAATCTGCTGCTGACTGCGGGCATCCAGAAGCGAAACAGCCTCGCTGACCACCAGAAGGTCCGGACGTTTCAGAATGGCTTTGGCAAGCGCCAGCTTCTGGCGCTGTACGCTGCTCAGGAAACGGCCGCGCGCGCCCGTATTAAAATTCAGGCCAACCCGGAATATTTCCCAGCGTAGATTTAACTGGCCAACCACCTCGTTGATCAGCCCGCCGATGCGCGACTGGGCTTCCGCCTGCCCGTATATAACGCGTCCAAAAAGAATGTTATCCAGAAGCGACGCCGCAGAATTGAATTCCCCAGGGTCATAGAATTCAATGGCCCCCCGGAATTCAGGGGGCAGTCCGGAAGCAAAGGCGCTTCTGGCAGTCAGCACACGCTGCTCAAGTTCCGGGTTCATCAGGCCAAGCCGATGACGCGACTCGCAATAATTCAGCATCAAGGCGGCAAGGCGCATGCGATCCGTGGCGGAAAGTTCGTCCAGATCAACCCTTGCCGTGCGGCTGATGATCTCCTGATATTCCTGCAAATCATCGGCGGCGATAAAACTGAACTGGTCAAAAAACGGGTGCCCCGGCGCAATTCCCGAAAAAAGTTCAATCATGGTTTCGGCGATGGTCAATCCCATGCGGGTCAGTTCCGGCATTAATCCGGCTTTGTCCAGGACGCTCTGGAAATATCCATTCTGCATGAGATTCGAGAGAGCGAAAACGCCTCCAACCGCTGTGCCGAACAGCAGATTTTCGCTCAGGGTGGCATTCTGGTTGTAGCGCCCGGGATCGAACGGCTCCACCAGCGCGCCTATTTCGGCGTCGGTCAGCAGCCCCCGCAAAACACTGCGCGCCTGCAGAATATTCGCCGACAGAAGCGTATGCTCGCCAGGATTGATGCTGCCGCGCAGGCCAAACTGATAGATATCTTCACTCAGCAGAACAACATCCAGCGCCGCCGCAATCTGGTTGTCTATGTCAAAAGGCCCCTGCGCGCCCGCCGCCTGATAATCAATCCAGTCCGCCCGCATGTCATATTGCGAATTACCCGAACGCTTAATTTCCCAGCGCTCCATCGCCTCGCGGCGCGGATTTTCATCCAGCACCAAAGGCGGCGTCAGCGGGCGATGCATCAGCCCGTACAGCATATTTTCCCGCACACTGCGGGCAAACAGAACCGAATCGCCACCGGCATAGGAAATCCGCCGTCCGGTCACGGCCTCCGGCAGCAGCGACATATCGCGCCCGCCAATACTGAGCCTCCCGGCGTTTGGAAACACCAGCCGCGCCAGGACGAGACCCAGATATTCCTGTCCGCCGCCAACCGCCCCTGTGATCGCCACATGTGAACGCACATCGAACGAGAACGATACCCCATCGAGCAGTTTCACCCCGACTTCATCCTCCAGCGTCACCCGCACCGCCGACAGCATCCCGCTCAACGGCGCGTCCTCACTGCGGTCGGGGTCCTGCAATTCGGGTGCGATCATGCCTTCCGGATTGAACTGGGAAATGATGCTTTCATATTTGATCTGGACGTCCATGCGCTGCTGATCCCAGTCAATCAGCTCCTTGACCGGCGTTGGAAGCTCCTTGTAGGCGACCAGCGCCGCCACAAGCTGGCCTATGTCCATGCGGCCCCTGATCGCGAAATATCCCCCCACCGAGTAAAAAATAAAGGGGGTGACCTGGGCCAGAATGTTGTTCAGAAACTTCACACGGAATTTGCGGCGATAGATATCAAAGCGCAGTTGAAATATCTGCCCCAGGCGGCCGGTGATTTCGGCGCGTTCATAGTGCGATGTGTCATGCGCATGAATTTCCAGTGCGCCATCAACCACCTCGCCAACCCGCCCGGCCAGATGGCGCGCCACCAATTGCCTTTTCCGCCCCATTTCAAGTATCTGCCTGCGCAGGGAGGGAATGATGAATCCCTGAATCATGACAATGAGGCCGGCGACGAGACCCAGCCAGAAGCTCTGGATCATGATGAACATCAACGCCGTAATCGCCTGGCCGCCCAGGAACGCAGGCTGCACAAACGCATCCCCGATGAAACCGCCCAGCGGCTCCACTTCGTCCTTGATCATGGACGCCACTTCCGCCTGGCGCACCTTGCGCACATGGGTCGTGGGGAAACGCAATATTCTGTCAAAAAGCTGGAACCGCAGGCGGCGCAGCACGCGTTCGCCCATGCGGCCTTTCAGCGTATTGATCTGCAGCTTGAAAATGCCATTTATCGCCACCAGCAATAGCAATGAAAAGCTGAGCGCCAGCAGATAGGGCTCCCTGGACAGCTCAAAGCCCTCGAAGATAGTAAAAGAAGCAGATCCAAAAATATCTCTGAGGAAGCCCGGCAGCGGGATGGAAAACTTCAGAAATGTGGCCGTGGCGTCCGGATTTTCAAACCCCTTGCCCTGGATCGGGCCATTGACGATGTTACGGGGCAGATCAAGCATCATGAAATAAAACGGCAGCGACCCGATCACCAGCGACAGTACAACTGTTTGGCTGGACCGGCTGTAGCGCCAGATGTATTTGAAAATATTCGGGTCCATCGCGTGATGCGAACTCTTTATTAAAACGCCGATTCTATCATGCCAGAATTATCATAGTAGAATGAGGACTGCTGCTCTATCACTTTTGCCGGGTATGCGGCGGATTGATTCGCTGGCGTGCATAAGCGGCCGGGCCGCAACCTACTCTACTTGCGTTACAAGGACTTAATAAAGACTATGCAGGCAAGGAAATCCGGCTCTCGGGTTTTGATTTACAGCCATGATACCTTTGGCCTTGGCCATTTGCGCCGTTGCCGGGCCATTGCCCACGCGTTGGTCGAGAACTATTCAAAGCTTTCCGTGCTGATCCTTACCGGCTCCCCCATTATTGGCAGCTTTGATTTCCGCGCCCGTGTGGATTTTGTACGGGTGCCGGGGGTCATCAAACTCCGCAATGGCGAATATACCTCCCTTAATCTGCACCTGGACATTTCAGAGACCCTGGCGCTGAGACGCTCCATCATCCGGCACACGGCGGATATATTCGCACCTGATTTATTCATTGTCGATAAAGAGCCCCTGGGCCTTCGGGGAGAAGCTGCGCCTGCGCTTAAATTGCTGAAGAAACGCGGCGCCCGGCTGGTTCTGGGGCTGCGGGATATACTGGACGATCCGGACAGTCTCGCCAGCGAATGGAAGCGCAAAAAGGCAGCACCCGCCCTGCGCGATCTGTATGATGAAATCTGGATTTACGGCATGCGGGACATCTATGCGCCGCTTGATGGCATCGCCTTGCCCGATGGAGTGGCGGACAAGATCAGCTATACGGGATATCTGTGTCCCGGCCTGCCGCAACCGCCCGCGGCGATGGCCATGCCAGCCATGACCAGACATCCATATCTGCTTGTCACAACCGGCGGCGGCGGAGATGGCGAAACACTGATCGACTGGGTGCTGTCCGCCTATGAGCTCGACGTCAACCGGGCCGGGCCTTCCCCCCTGCCCGCCCTGATCGTGCTCGGCCCCTTCATGAACCAGGACGCAACGGCAGCGTTCACACAGCGTGCCGCGCGCCTGCCATTTATTCGTATGCTGACATTCGATAACCATATCGAACAGTATGAGGCGGGGGCGGCCGGCATCGTGGCGATGGGCGGCTATAACACATTTTGCGAGATTTTGGCGCGCGACAAGCCCGCCCTGATTGTGCCGCGCGCGACGCCGCGCAAGGAGCAGGCGATACGCGCTGGGCGGGCGCATGATCTGGGCCTGATCACCATGTTGCGCGATCCCTCGGAAACCGGCGCGGGGACGCGAAGCCCTGAAGTCATGCTGCGGGCGCTGTTGGATTTGCCATCACGGGCGCGGCCGTCACAAACAGCTTCGGCCGGCCTTCGCGACGGACTTTCCAGGGTGGCCGACTTGGCCGCGGCTTCGCTGCGTCCGGAAACCAGACGCACCCGTCAGCCCGTCCCGCAGGCCGCCAGGGCGAAGCGCGGCCATGCCTGACCCCACAGCACAGATCGCCTTTGTCGTGAAAGGCTATCCCCGGCTTTCTGAAACATTTATTGCGCAGGAAATTCTTGCGCTGGAACAGCGCGGCCTGAAGTTGACGATTTTTTCGCTGCGCCACCCGACAGACCTTATCACACATGCCATACACAACGAAATTTCAGCGCCGGTAAATTATCTTCCTGAATATATCCACAGAGATCCATTACGGGTGTTACGGGGCTGGCGCACCGCGCGGCGTCTTCCCGGTTATGGGGCCGCATGGCGGCTATGGTGGCGCGATCTGGCCCGCGACACAACGCCCAACCGCATACGCCGTTTTGCTCAGGCCATCGTGCTGGCTGTGGAAATGGATCCAGGGATAGGGCACGTGCATGCACATTTTCTGCACACCCCAGCATCGGTGGCGCGCTATGCCGCCATCATGCGCAGGCTTGGCTGGAGCTTTTCCGCCCACGCAAGGGACATCTGGACCAGCCCCGCATGGGAGCTGCGCGAAAAACTCCATGACAGCGCCTGGGGCGTCAGTTGCACCGCGGCGGGCGCGGACTATCTCAATGCCCTGGCCGCGCCTTCGGCTGCGCCAAAGGTGGCGCTGGTCTATCATGGGCTTGATCTGAGCCGCTTTCCGCGCGCTGGCATCCATCCCTCCGGGCGCGATGGCCGTACATCTGAGAACGCGGTGCGCGTGATCAGCGTGGGACGCGCCGTTCCCAAGAAGGGCTTTGATATTCTGTTGCGGGCGCTGGCGCTGCTGCCGCAGGATCTGCACTGGCGATTACAGCATGTGGGCGGCGGGCCCGAACTGCCAACACTGATGGCGCTGGCACAGCGCCTTGGCATCGGCGCGCGAATCGACTGGTCCGGATATGCCGATCAGACCGCTGTCCTGCAGGCCCTGCGCGCCAGCGATCTGTTTGCGCTGTCCTGCGTGGTGGCGCCGGATGGTGATCGCGACGGCATTTCCAATGTCCTGATGGAAGCGCAAAGCCAGGAGTTGGCTTGTGTCAGCAGCGCCCTGCCCCCCATAGCAGAATTTATCCGTGATGGTGAAACCGGGCTGCTATGCCCCCCCGGGGACATAGAGGCGTTTGCCGCCGCCCTGACGCAACTGATGCGCGATCCCATGCGCCGGGCGCAGATGGGGCGGCAAGGCCGCATCCGGCTGGAATCCTGTTTTCATATGCAGCATGGCATTGCCGGGTTGGCGGAACGCTTTGGGAGCATCGGAGGCATGCTGAAATGAATATCGCCTTTTATTCGCCGATGAAGGCGCCGGACGATCTGATCCCTTCGGGCGACAGGGAAATGGCTGGGCTTCTGATCTCGGCGTGCGGTATTGCTGGGCACGAGGTGGAGATTGCCTCCACCTTTCGCGCATTTGAAAGCACTGGCGACCCGGTAAAACAGGAGATGTTGCGCCAGGGCGCCGAGCGCGAGGCGGACCGACTGATCGCACGTTACCGCGCCCGCGGAAAAGACCTGCGGCCAAATGTCTGGTTTAGCTATCACGTCTATTACAAATCACCGGACTGGATCGGGCCGCGAGTGGCAAAGGCGCTCGGCGTTCCCTACGTCGTGGCGGAAGCATCCTATGCCGCAAGCCGTGCGGATGGCCCCTGGGCCATCGGGCACAAGGGCGCGGAACTGGCGATCAAAAGCGCCGATCTGATCTTTTCTATGACCAATATGGATGCCGAAGGCATCGACAGGATCCTCCTCCCGGGGCAACGGCACCACGATCTGCCGCCCTTTCTTGACCCGAGACCTTACGCAAATGCGCGCCGGAAAACACCTGAGGCAGGTGCGCCTGCGCGCCTGCTGGCCGTGGGCATGATGCGGCCGGGTGATAAGCTGGAAAGCTACCGGCGGCTGGCGGAATATCTGTCCAGGCTGCAAGGCCAGGACTGGACTCTGACGGTCGTCGGCGATGGCAATGCCCGCGCGGAAGTCGTCGCTGCCCTGACGCCCCTGGGCGCTGAAAGACTTCTTTTCAGGGGGGCGAGGCAAAAAATTGAGATGCCGGATATTTATGCGAATGCTGACATCTATGTGTGGCCGGCGGCCGGCGAGGCCTATGGCATGGCGCTGCTGGAGGCGCAGGCTTCCGGCCTGCCCGTTGTGGCCGGCCGGGTGCGCGGCGTGCCCGATGTAATGCTCGATGGGCAAACTGGATTTCTCACTCCGGAAGGCGACGCGGACGCCTTTGCAGGCGTCATTGATTTTCTGATGTCCGACCGGGAGGCGCGGCAGAAAATGGGAGATACGGCCCGGCGTTTCGCCGCCAATATGCGCAGCATGGAAAAAGCCGCCGTCATCCTCAATGCAGGATTAAACGCTGTCTGCCCTGATCAGCAGGGCGGCTCGCCCAGTCTGTGGCGCCGGCTTTTCCGCCGGCGCGGCAATATAATATAGGTAACACATGACCTTTGTGGCTTTCATCCGCCATGGCCTGACACAATGGAATATGGAAGGCCGCATGCAGGGGCGGGCAGAAGTCCCGCTTAGCGAACAGGGGCGGGCCGCGTTACGGATGGTGCGCGCGCCAGCGCTGCTTGTTGGCAGCCGCTGGCACAGTAGCCCTCTGGGCCGGGCGATTGAAACCGCCCGCATCCTTGGCCCCGGCGCGTTCGCGATTGAACCGAGGCTCACGGAAATGCACTGGGGCACATGGGAAGGGGAAACCCTGGTCACCCTGCGCGCCCGTTATGGCAGGGAGATGCAGGAAAATGAGGATCAGGGGCTGCATTTCCGGCCAGATGGAGGGGAAACCCCGGCCGAGGTTCAGGCCCGGCTGAAATCATGGTTCAGAGACATTTCCCACCCCGGCCGGCCAGTGACCGCGGTGACCCATAAGGGCATTATCCGCGCGGCTTTGGCCTTGGCCTATGAGTGGGACATGCTCGGCCCGCCACCGGTAAAACTGGACTGGAACGCGGTGCATCTGTTCGACGCAAGCCCGGCGGGCGTGGTTGTTCCAGTCGCGTTGAATATTGCTTTTGATCCCGGAAATGGCGCCTAGCCTCCCTCGAAAGATCATGTTCCATGTTCAGCATCTGCTGGGGATCGGCCATCTGGAACGGGCGCTGCGCCTGGCCCGCTATCTGGAGGAGGCGGGCATGGACGTCACCATCGTCAGCGGCGGCATGCCTCACCCCCATACAGATAGTCAGAAGGGCAAGGTGATACAGCTTTCTCCCGCTCGCGCGGCGGACGCAGGATTTTCGCAACTTCTGGACATTACCGGAAAACCCATATCGGATGAATGGCGCGCCAGGCGCAGCGCCGCTCTGCTGAAGGCGTTTGAGGATATCGCCCCGGATGCGCTGATGATCGAGATGTTTCCCTTTGGCAGGAGGCAATTCAGTTTTGAATTACTGCCCCTGTTGCAGGCGGCGCGGGCTCGCCGCCCTGCCCCGCTCGTTCTGAGTTCCGTGCGCGACGTGCTGGTACAATCGGCCAGGCCCGACCGGGCAAAGGAATCCGTTGCCCGCGCACAGGAATATTTTGACCACATTCTGGTGCATGGCAACGCTGGCTTCCTACGGCTCGATGAATCTTTTCCTCTGGCTGCGGCGCTGGGCGATAAAATTATCTATACAGGCTATGTGGCCGCCGCCGCCGGTGCGCCCGCCAATCCTGCGGGCAGCGACGAAGTCATTATTTCCTCAGGCGGCGGGGCAGTGGGTGAGGCGCTGCTGACGACGGCCCTGAACGCCAGGGCATTTTCCAGAATAGCGGGAAATCTGTTGTGGAGGGTGCTGGTTGGCGCGAACGCGCCGGAAGGGCAATTGCAGGCTTTGCGCATGAGCGCACCAGAGGGTGTAATGGTGGAACAGGCGCGGCCGGACTTTCCACAGATGCTGTTGAATTGCGTCTGTTCCATCAGTCAGGGGGGCTATAATACCGTGATGGATATTTTACAGGCCAAAGCCGCCGCGCAAACCCCTGCCGTGATCGTGCCTTTCGCCACGGAGCGTGAGCAGGAACAGACGGTGCGCGCCTCGGCGCTGGCCCGGGCGGGGCTGGCCATTGTTCTGCCGCAGGCGCGCCTGAGCCCGGCGTCCCTTGCCGCCGCGGTGGATGAAGCCATCGCGAATAACTCCAGGCCATATCAGATGCCGGATGTGAATGGCGGCGTCACAACCGCACGAATCGTAAGGCAGAAACTCAATGGCTGAACCTGCCATGGGGTTTGCGGCGCTGGATGCGGAACTGTCCGCCTGGGCCAGCGAGGGCCGCACCGCCACCCTGTGGTGGCGTGACGACGATGCTTCGGCGGATTCTGCGCCATTGGTCCGCCTGCTGGAACTGGCCGGAAAATTTTCCGCACCCCTGTCGCTGGCGATCATACCGCGCCTTTGCGACACTTCCTTGTTACGGCGGATTGAACAGGCACGCGACGTAACGCCTATTGTGCATGGCTATGCGCATCTAAATCATGCGCCTGCTAACGAGAAACAGGCCGAGTTTGGTGCGCATCGCGACTTGGATGTCATCTGCGCGGAACTGGGGGCGGGTTTGAGAGTCCTCCAGGACATGTTTGGCCCGAGATTACTGCCCGTTCTGGCGCCGCCCTGGAACCGTTTCGCGCCAGCACTTGCCGCTCATTTGCAAGGATTGGGCTATATTGGGCTTTCAGCGTTCCGCCCCGCGCCAGAGCGCAGGCCGGCGGCTGGCATCGCGCAAAGCAATTGCCATATAGACATCATCGACTGGCGCGCACGGCAGGGGCCGCAGTACGCGAATGTGGTGCTGGATGAATTGACTGCCCTGCTGCGCATGCGCCGCCTGCACCCACACCTGCCATCGGACCCAGGGATAAACGGAAAGCCGGTGCCGCCAGGTTTCGATCCGGATGAACCCACAGGTATCCTGACGCACCATCTTGTGCAGGATTCAGATAGCTGGAAATTTCTCTCGCGGCTCCTGCAAACAGTCGCGCCGCATTGCAGGGCTGGTGGCGGGGCGCGCTGGCTGCGTTGCACCGATGTATTTACGCTGGACGCCGTATAATCAGCTTAATACCGGGTTTCCACGCCGGACGGCGGCTGATCAGCTCAAAGCCGCAACGCTCGACAAGCGCAATCAGATTTTTCGGGCTGAAATACAGCAGATGCGAGGGGGGACAAAAAGCGTCCCAGTCCAACAGCCGCCGCGGCCGCCGCCAATGCGAAATATCCGGGGTCGTCAGATAGAGCACGCCTCCCGGCGCCAGCAGACGATAGATGTCGCGCAGAAAGCCTTGCGGCTCTGGCACATGCTCAATCACTTCAGAACAATAGGCCGCCGCAAATGTTACCGTCGCCCCCCGCGGGTCTCTGGGGACAAAATCAGAAACCCCTCCATGAAAAAACTGGTTGAGGGGATAAGACTGGCGCGCATAGTCAATCGACACGGCGTCCAGATCAATTCCCCATCCCGTAAAACCCCTACACCGCGCCGCCTCCACCATAAAGCCGCCACTGCAGCCAACGTCCAAAAAATTTCCAGCCCCCATTTTGACATGCCGTTGAATAATTCGCACACGAATCAGACTGCGGCGCAGTTTAAGTTCCGGCTT
>SHWM01000054.1 GCA_009693835.1 Alphaproteobacteria bacterium | reverse complement strand
GCCCCAAGGATGGGGAGCGGTATTTTGCCCTGCTGAAGGTCAATACCATCAACTTCGAGGACCCCGAGCGCACCCGTCAGAAGGTGCATTTCGACAATCTGACGCCGTTATATCCGGATGAGCGGCTGAACATGGAAATGGGCGCAGGTTCCAAGGATCTGACGACCCGCCTCATCGACCTGGCCGCCCCGCTGGGCAAGGGTCAGCGGGCGCTGATCACGGCGCCGCCGCGTACCGGCAAAACCATGATATTGCAGAATATTGCACATGCTATCGCCGCGAATCACCCGGAATGCTATCTGATCGTGTTGCTGATTGACGAACGTCCCGAGGAAGTGACGGATATGCAGCGTTCGGTGAAAGGTGAGGTTGTTAGTTCGACCTTTGACGAACCGGCGACCCGTCACGTGGCGGTTACCGAAATGGTGCTGGAAAAAGCCAAGCGTCTGGTGGAGCACGGCCGCGACGTGGTGATCCTGCTGGATTCGATCACCCGGCTGGGGCGCGCCTATAATGCGGTGGTGCCGTCGTCCGGCAAGGTATTGACAGGCGGTGTGGACGCCAATGCGCTGCAACGCCCGAAACGGTTTTTCGGCGCGGCGCGCAATATCGAGGAAGGCGGCTCACTGACCATCATCGCCACCGCGCTGATTGATACCGGTTCGCGCATGGATGAAGTGATTTTCGAGGAATTCAAGGGCACCGGTAACAGCGAAATCATTCTGGACCGCAAAGTGTCCGACAAACGCATTTTTCCGGCGATCGACATCACCCGTTCCGGCACCCGCAAGGAAGAATTGCTGGCGTCGCAGGCGGACCTCGCAAAAATGTTCGTGTTGCGGCGGATACTCAGTCCGATGGGCACCGTGGATGCAATGGAGTTCCTGCTCGACAAGCTGCGCGGAACCAAGAACAATGCCGAATTCTTCGCCTCGATGAACACATAGACCATTTCCTGACCAGATTGAACCAATCTGGTCAGGATAAAAGAGGCGGCCCGTTTACTGAAAAGCCAAGCTTGCCTTGGCCTTGCCCAGGACGTTCGCGCGGCGGTCTTCGGCATATTGTTTGCGGAACTGGCTGAGAAACACGAACCGGTCGAGCAGTTCGTAACACATGTTCACTTCGGCGTTCTTGGGTTCCCAGAAGGCGTTGGGCTGGCCGCACACACGAAAGCGCACAACGATCCGGCGGGGCAGATAATAGTCCCTGTTCAGGGCGTCGATCAGTGGATAGATGATCGAAGCGTTCTGAAGCCATAGCTGATACTGCTTGTGGGGTGGCGAGACGGCCTCCTCGAATTTCACGTCGATAGCGAAATCGGGGGGCGTTTTGCCCGAGGGGCCAGGCGGTGTTCTGGCATGGTTTTTCAGCGTGGTCTTGATAAACTCCAGCCCGCGTTCGGACTTGGCAAAATCTTCCTCGCAAAGTTCGGCCCTATCCTGGGGCAATTCATTTTGAATGCGAAAATCCTCCAGACGACGGGGGTCGCGGCCATAGGTCAGGCAGACCATGTCATAGAGCCGCTGAATTTCCAGCGCGTGCGGGTCTGCCCAGGGCAGGGCCATGTTGTCCTGTTCAGAAATAGTCCATTCGATCCGCCAGCTATCGATAATGTCCTGCATGCGGGTGATTGCGCTAGGTGTCAGGGGCCCGAAATCGGGCGGCCATTCATTGACGACCGGCAGTTTCTTTTCCGCAGGCAAAACCGGGAAACCGGTTTTCTGGCTAAGAAAGGTGATGGCTGTGAGATAGTCGGCCTGGTCTTCCTCACGCCCCAGCACCGGAATGCCGGCTTCATCGATGAGGACATGGGTCAGCTCGTGCATCAATGTGAATTCCACATTGGAAATCACGAAACGCGCGATGTCTTCATGTGGCAGCGAGGGATCGTTCTGATCCTGGGCATAGGCTGGTCCTGCGCACCACGGTACGCAGGCCACTACCGCGACGCGAAGCAGGGTATAAAGCCGCCGGCGCCCTTTACGCCAGATGGGTTTTGAAAAAGCTGATGGTGCGGGACATGGCCAGTTTGGCGGCTGCTTCGTCATAATGTTCGCCCTGCATGCGCGCAAAGGCATGGTCCTGTTCCGGATAATCATGCAGCGTGCAAAGTTTGTTGCCGTCCAGCCGGTTATGCATGGCCTGCTGCGCGGGGGGCGGGACAAATCCGTCCTTGCCGGCGATATGCAGCATCAGGGGGGTTTTGATATTTTTCGTCTCTTCCAGAAAATCCGGGATGCTGACGCCGTAAAAACCAACCGCCGCATCGGCGGCCGTACGGGTGGCGGACAGGTAAGCCAGCAGCCCGCCAAGGCAGAAACCCACGGTGCCAACTTTACTATTGCAGCCCTTGATGCGGCGCAGGCTGGCGATGGTGGCGGCAATGTCTTTCATACCGGTGTCGCGATTGAACTTGCCGAACAATGAAAACGCCTTGTCCCACTCGGCCTTGGTCTGATCGGTGATATTGACATTAGGTTCGATGCGCCAGAACAGATCGGGGCACAGCGCCACGAATCCTTGCTCGGCGAACATGTCGGTGATGTCGCGCATGACCTGATTGACACCAAAAATTTCCTGTATCACCACCACGCCCGGGCCGGAACCCGACTTTGGCATGGAAAGATAGCCGGACATATAATGGTTATCACACTGAATTCTGATTTCCGATCCGTTCATTTTTTTGTCTCCCTTAATCTAGGCCAGCATGTTATCGAGCGCATTGATCGACGGGGCAAACCAGTAGGAACCCGTCACCGCGCGGGTAAAGTCTAGCAGATGGTCATGCACGCCGTCACCGGAAATGCCATACATGTTTTCAGCATCAGATCGAAGCGGCGCCGTCAATGAAGCCGGCCATGCCGCGGTTTTCGTGATAATTGAAACCGGGCGCCTCCAGCACAAGTTGGGTATGATGTTGCAGCGCCGTATGCATGGCGCGGGCAAGGTCGAAATTGGCGTCCGGGCGCGCCGTGAATCCAGATCAGCAGATCGTTCTGCGTCGATGGGGCGTGCAGACCGAAGGCCATCACCATGCGGGTGTCCGGTGCGGCGGCGGTGGCCATACGCGCCATCCGTATCGCGGCCTTAAGGTCTGGCGAAGCCGCGCAGCGACATTCAAGCGCCAGATGGAACTGGCCGCCCTGGGCAAAAATCCCGGGCGGGGGTGGTGGGTGCATGAGTAATCCTGATACGGAATATATTTGCCTATTTGAGCGCTTTCCTCGGATCGATGGCATCGGCCAGCATGCCCGGGTCGGTCAGCGGCATGGAGCAGCTGGGTCCCCGGCAGACATAGGCGGTGGCGCGGTTATCGCGCTGCGTCTTGTTGCGCGCCGGGTGGTTTTTCGGCAGGTCCGTACCGGGCGCGATGACCATGACGGTGCGGTCCGGCACGGGCTGTGAATAGATGGCTTGCAACAGTTTCTGGGTATGTTTGTCGGCGCGGTCGCCCAGGATGATGATCTGAACGCCGCCTTCAAGGGATTCGAAACTGTTCAGCAGGCTGGCGACGGAGAGATAGTTTTTTCGCGCCTCGCCGCCAAAGGCTTCGGTGACGGCTATGGCGCGCATACGGTAATTCATGTCGCCGGTCAGGTAACCCAGCCGCACCAGCACGCCGGCCATGACGCCATTGCCGCTGGGCGTGGCATTGTCCGCGCCCTGACGTGTACGGACGATTAAATCACTGGCGTCTTTGGGCGTATAGAAATAACCGCCATTATCACTGTCCCAGAAACGTTCATTGACCTCGGCTACCCATTTGACCGCCCAGTCCAGATAGCCGGGGAATCCGGTGAGTTCATAGAGATTAAGCGCGGCGCGGCTCATCTGCGCATAGTCGTCCAGAATTTCCGCGCCGGATGCTTTTCCCGCGCACCAGGAATGCGCGAGGCGTCCATCTTTGCCGGTCATATTTTCGATCACGAATTCAAAGGCCCGGGCCGCTGTCTCGAACCAGCTTGGCCGGTCGAAGACGGCGGCTGCGTTGGCAAGGGCCGCGATCATCATGCCATTCCAGTCCGCTAGCGCCTTGTCATCGCGCGCGGGCGGGATGCGCTGTTCACGGACACGCAGCAATTTGTCGCGCAGCAGCGCGAGCCGACGTTCGTCGGCGTCGGAACCCAGCCCGAAATCTTTCAGACGGTTGAGAATAGTGTGGCCTTCCCAGTTGCCGACCGGCGTAACGTCATAATGCTGTTTGAAGAATTTGGCGTCGAGACCCAGCAGCCTGTCGATCCCGGTCTCGTCCCAGACGTAGAATTTGCCTTCGACCCCTTCGCTGTCGGCGTCCAGCGATGCGGCGAAGCCGCCTTCAGGCAGCACCATTTCGCGCTGTACCCAGCCGACGGTTTCAAATAGCCGCCAGGCATAGAGTGTGGAATGGGTGCCAGGCCAGACCATGCTGAGGAGGTCAATGAATTGCGCGTTGTCATAGAGCATTTTTTCAAAATGCGGGACCAGCCAGTTCTCGTCGACGGAATAGCGGGAAATGCCGCCGCCAAGATGGTCGAAAATTCCGCCCTGGCAGATATTTTCAAGGGTCGCATTCAGCAATTTCACCTGTCCATCGTCCTTGCTGCGGAGATAGCCGCGCCACAGCATTTCAAAGATGGACGACTGGGGAAATTTTGGCGCGCCGCGCAACCCGCCCCGGGACTGGTCAATCTGGCGGGCGAGCGCCCGCACCGCCTGATCGATGATTTCTAAACTCAGCGCGCCTTCGGTTCTGGTCTGGCTCATTTGATTTAGCGCCTGTTTGAGCGCATCCCTGTTGTTGGCTATTTTTCCGGGTTCGGACATATAGACTTGGTGAACTTCGCGCAAGACTTCACGGAACGAGGGCCGCCCGTGTGCCGGTTTGGGGGGAAAATAGGTTCCGCCCCAGAAGGGTTCGCCGTCGGATGTCAGAAACATGGTCAGCGGCCAGCCCCCCTGCTGGCCCAGCAGCGCCAGGGAGTGCATATAGATGGCGTCTATGTCCGGGCGTTCTTCGCGATCGACCTTGATATTGACGAACAGTTCGTTCATCAGCTCAGCGATCTGCGGGTCCTCGAAGCTTTCATGCGCCATGACATGGCACCAGTGGCAGGCGGCGTAGCCAATGGACAACAAGACCGGCTTGCCATATTTGCGGGCTTCCTGAAACGCATCCGGTCCCCAGGCGTGCCAGTGGACGGGGTTATCCCGGTGCTGCAGCAGATAGGGGCTTGTTTCCCTGTCCAGCCTATTTCGCGACATGGCGCGGTCCTTTGAATTCCACTATAAGTCTGGTGTGAACATAACGGTGCAGGCAGTTTCCAGCAAGCGAGGATGCCCATGAAAATAACCTTTAATATTGACTGCACGGCGGAGGAAGCGCGGAGCTTTTTTGGTCTGCCGGATGTCGCCCCGATGCAGGACCGGATGTTGCAAGAGATGGAAGCGCATATGCGCAAAAATCTTGGCGCGATGGATATGGAGGGACTGTTCCGTAATTTTATGACGGGTGCTGGGACGGGCATGGAAAGGTGGCAGGAAATGTTCCGTCAAGTCGTCAAAACCGGCATGGATTCAAACTGATTACACCCGCGCCAATGCCGCCGCATGAGGACACTATATTTGCATTGGCCACGCCTGCAGGCCGGTCTGGCGTGGCGGTTTTGCGGGTATCGGGACCAATGGCCGGGACCATAGCGGAAACGGTCTCCGGGCCGCTTCCGCACCCACGCAAAGCTGTTTTGCGAAAATTTTACGATCAAAATAGAAACCTGATCGACCATGGGTTGTTACTATGGTTTCCTGCACCTAATAGTTTTACCGGAGAGCCGGTTATAGAGTTCCATTTGCATGGAGGACATGCGGTAGTTGAGTCAATGTTGCAGACACTATCACGGATGCAGAGCACACGTCCTGCTTGTGCGGGGGAATTTACCCGCCGGGCTTTTGAGCATGGAAAACTGGACCTAACTGCGGTGGAGGGGCTTTCCGATTTGGTGGCGGCGGAAACGGACGCTCAACGTCGTCAGGCTTTGCGGCAGATGGAAGGGGGGCTCGGGAATATATATGATGCATGGCGGCGCCGCCTGTTGCAGGCGCAGGCTTATATGGAGGCGGAAATAGATTTTTCCGACGAGGAGTTGCCGGAGGGATTGCGCCTGTCCGCGCAGGGAGAACTTGCCAGCCTTGTCAGGGAAGTGCGGGATCATTTGTCGGATGGCCGACGGGGCGAGATATTGCGGCGCGGCTTTAGAATCGCGATACTTGGGGCGCCCAATGTCGGGAAGTCCAGTTTACTCAATATGTTAGCACAGAGAGATGCGGCGATTGTCACGTCTCAGGCTGGCACCACACGTGATGTCATTGAGGTTAACCTGGATCTGGGCGGCTATCTGGTCTCTGTTTCCGATACGGCGGGTCTGCGTGAAACCAGGGATGTAATTGAGGCGGAGGGTGTCCGGCGGGCGGTTCTGACTGCGCAAGGCGCCGATCTTAAACTGCTGGTGTTTGACGCCTGTCAATGGCCCCGGCTGGACGCCGACACAGTGGCATGGAGGGATTCTGCTTCCATATGTGTTCTGAACAAGATTGATATGGCATCAGGGAACAATGAATATCCAGCTGATTATTTTCCCGCTTCAGCGTTGTCCGGCGCCGGGATGGAAAGACTCTTACAGGGCTTGCAGCAGTTGGTCGCGGATCGCCTGGGGAGCGGTGAGACACCCGGTCTGACGCGGGAGCGGCACCGCCGCGAATTGACGCTGTGTCTGGAATCTCTTGAAAGAGCCGTTAGCGAGAGTGACAAGGCGCCGGAATTTGTGGCCGAGGATATTAGGCTGGCCGCTAGAGCGCTTGGGAGAATTACAGGGCGCGCAAATGTTGAGGACATGCTGGATATGTTATTTGCTGAATTCTGCATTGGAAAATGATGTTTCACGTGAAACATGGTATGAGGGTGGTCTCTTGTCGATGTTATGGACTCTCGTATTGAGGGGATAGAATGCCGGAACTAAGGTCTCTTTCGGCCAAACGCTACGATGTTATTGTGGTGGGGGGTGGTCACGCAGGGTGCGAGGCCGCCGCGGCCTCTGCCCGTATGGGTGCGGCAACCTTGTTGATGACCCATCGATTCGAGACATTGGGGGAAATGTCCTGTAACCCGGCCATAGGCGGGCTGGGCAAAGGCCATCTGGTGCGCGAGATAGATGCCCTGGATGGGCTGATGGGCCGGGTCGCCGACGCGGCGGGAATTCAGTTCCGCCTCCTTAATCGGCGGAAGGGCCCGGCGGTACAGGGACCCCGGGCGCAGGCGGATCGCACCCTGTATCGGGCGCATATGCGCGCCGCCCTGGCGTCCACTCAAAATCTGGATATATATGCCGCGCCCGCCGGAGACCTGGAAATCCGGGCGGGCCGTCTGGCCGCTGTGATAACCGAGAATGGCCAGCGGGTCGCCTGTGCGAGCCTGGTCCTCACGACCGGGACATTTCTAAATGGTCTGATCCATATCGGGACTTATACGCAGCCAGCCGGTCGTGCCGGAGAAGCCCCGACCCGCGCCCTGGCCAAAACGCTATACGCCCTGAACCTGCCCATGGGACGTTTGAAAACCGGCACCCCGCCCAGGCTGGACGGCAAGACCATCGACTGGTCGGGTCTGGAAGAACAGGCGGGCGATGAAATACCCATTCCCTTCTCATTTATGACCAGCGCAATTACCACACCCCAGGTCAGTTGTTACATCACGCATACTAATCAGAAAGTTCATGACATCATTCGCGCCAATCTGCAGCATGCGCCGATCTATTCCGGTCAGATCGCCGGTACAGGGCCGCGCTACTGCCCCTCCATCGAAGACAAGGTGGTGCGGTTTGCCGGAAAGACGGGGCATCAGATATTTCTTGAACCCGAAGGGCTAGATAGCGACTGGATATATCCCAACGGCATTTCAACCTCGTTGCCGGAGACCGTGCAGCATGAATTGGTACGGGCCATTCCGGGACTGGAAAGGGCCAGTTTCCACCGGCCGGGTTACGCGATTGAGTATGATTATGTCGATCCGCGTGAAATACGCCCCACACTGGAGAGCCGCACTGTTCAAGGGCTTTTTCTGGCCGGCCAGATAAATGGCACCACCGGCTACGAAGAGGCGGCGGCTCAGGGGTTGATGGCGGGCATTAACGCCGCGCATCTGGCCGGCGGCGGTGAGGGCATCACATTGGACCGGGCGGACGCCTATATTGGCGTTATGCTGGATGACCTCACGACAAGAGGGGTCAGCGAGCCTTATCGTATGTTTACGTCGCGCGCAGAATACCGGCTGAGTCTGCGGGCGGATAATGCCGATCAGCGTTTGTCCGGTCTGGGCATAGGCTGGGGATGCGTATCCAGAGAACGGGCACGCCGCTTCGAGGAAAAACAGGAGGAACTGAGTCAACTTCGCGAATTGGCTATAAACTTGACCCTGACCCCGACACAGGCCTTGAATCATGGAATTCACGTCAAGCAGGATGGGGTGTCCCGCTCGGCTATGAATTTATTGAGTTATCCTGGCGTCGATCTGCCGCGCCTAACCGCGATCTGGCCCCAATTGGGTCGATTTTCCCCTCCCGCCATAAGTCAGATCGAAATTGATGCGCAGTACGATACCTATGTACAGCGGCAACGCATGGACATCGCGGCCTTTCGGAAGGACGAGGCGCTGCGCCTCCCGCCGGATATGGATTACGCCCATGTGGCGGGCCTATCCACGGAAGTCAGGCAGAAACTGTCAAAGGCCGCCCCCGTCACACTGGGCCAGGCCGCCCGCCTCGAAGGCATTACTCCGGCAGCCCTGACGACTTTGCTGGTATATGTCAAAAAAATGCCGGCCCGCCCAACCGTCTGAATCATGCCCCACCTTCACCCTCACCCATCACCGCCGCCGGCGGATTATGGCGCATTGGAGTTCCAGCGGGAGCTGGGCGTATCGGATTCATGTATGATGCGTCTGGAAATTTATGCGGCTTTGCTTAGAAAGTGGCAGGCAAAAATCAATCTGGTCGGCCACAAGACATTGGCTGACCTATGGCGGCGGCATATGCTCGATAGCGCCCAGCTACACCAATACATCCCTCCGCTGAACGGTCCATGGCTGGATTTGGGCAGTGGCGCAGGTTTTCCGGGGATTGTACTTGCGCTGTTACAGCCTGAAAGATCCCCTACCCCGATATATCTGATAGAAAGTGATCACCGGAAAGCGGTGTTTCTTCAGGAGGTCATCCGCGCGACCCGGGCGCCGGCCCAGGTCGTTACAGAACGCATTGAGAAGCTTGATCCTTCAACATTCGGCGGGAAAGCCGGTTTGATTACCGCGCGCGCACTAGCGCCACTGCATCAATTCCTCGAAATGTCGACATCCCTGACCGGGCCATCCACAGTTTTTTTACTATTAAAGGGGCAACATATAGATGATGAATTGACATTAGCCGCAAAATATAGAAAACTTACCGTGAACCAGCACCAAAGCCGGACCAATCCGGGCAGTAAGGTTCTGTGTATCACGGAGGTTGACCGTGTCTGATATACTCCTGTCCCATCCCCTACCGGTTTCACGTGAAACATTATGCAAGGCCGGACCGCGGGTTATTGCGGTCGCCAACCAGAAAGGCGGCGTAGGAAAAACCACGACCGCCATTAATTTGGGCACCGCGCTGGCCGCCGTCGGCGAGAAGGTATTGATCATAGATCTGGATCCACAAGGTAATGCCAGCACCGGATTAGGCATCAGCCGGGAATCCCGCCATTGTTCGGTATTTGAAGTGATGCTCGGGGAAGCCAGCCTGCGGGATGCCGTGCAGCCAAGTTTGGTGCCGGGCCTGTTTGTGTTGCCGTCCTCGGTGGAATTATCTGGCGCCGATCTGGAATTAGCCAACATGTCCCGGCGCAATTACCGGCTGCGGGACGTGTTGCATGATGCGGCGGAGGGTGCCGCGGCCGCTTATTCCTATATATTGGTGGATTGCCCTCCCGCTTTGTCCCTCCTCACGATAAATGCCATGACGGCCGCGGATTCGGTCCTGGTGCCGCTACAGTGTGAATTCTTTGCGCTGGAGGGGTTAAACCAGCTTTTGCACACTGTCGAACTGGTGCGGGATACGCTGAATCCGGTACTGGATATTCTGGGCGTCGTGCTGACCATGTTTGACTCGCGTAATAATTTATCCGATCAGGTGGCACTGGATGTGCGGGGGTTTCTGGGGGAAAAAGTCTATGAAACCGTTATTCCGCGAAATGTGCGGGTATCCGAAGCGCCTTCCTATGGCAAACCGGTATTGATCTATGATATGCAATGTGCGGGCAGCCGGGCCTATATGAAGCTGGCCCGGGAAATTCTCCGGCAGGAACGGCCAGCCCAGGCGGCCAGCCCAGGCGGCCTGACCAGTCACATGCGTCATGATTCAGATCATGATCCTTACAGATGAGCGCCAGCATGTCCGATGAAGGAAAAAGACAGAAACTGGGCCGCGGTCTTTCCGCACTCCTGGGCGATGATCGCTCTCCCTTTGGCCGTGTGATGCCGTCCCGCACACCTGTCCTGGTGCCGACAGCAAATCTCCGTCCGAATATCCTGCAGCCGCGCAAAAGCTTTGACGAGACGGCGCTGAAAGAGCTGGCTGATTCCATCAGGGAAAAGGGAATATTGCAGCCATTGCTGGTGCGTCCAGTCCCCGAATTGGCGGACTTTTATGAAATTATCGCGGGTGAACGGCGTTGGCGCGCGGCGCAACTGACGCGTCTGCACGAAGTGCCGGTTCTGGTCAAGAACGTCACCAATATGGAAAGTCTTGAGCTGGCCCTGATTGAAAACATTCAACGTTCCGATTTGAACGCCATGGATGAAGCCCGCGGTTTCGCCCGGCTGATTGATGAATATGATCATTCACAGGAAGATGTCGGGCGCATTATCGGCAAAAGCCGCAGCCATGTCGCCAACATGCTCCGCCTTCTCGCGCTGCCGGAAAGTCTGCAACATATGCTGGAAGACGGGCGTCTGACTGCGGGCCATGGACGCACACTGATTACGGCGCCTGATCCTGAAGCCCTGGCGCAGCAGATTGTGACCGGCGGCCTGTCCGTGCGTGAAGCCGAGGCGCTGGCCAAAGGCCGTAAACTGCAAGCCGGGGAAAAGCCCCCGGCGCCTAAAGATTCGAACCTAAAAGCCCTGGAAGAGCAGCTTTCCAACGAGCTTGGGCTGCATGTGTCGATCAGCCATCATGCGGATGGATCCGGCGCCATCACGGTCAGTTATAAAACCCTCGAACAGTTTGAGAGTGTGTGCGGCCGGCTGCGGATGTCCCGGCAGCCGATGGCCCGGTCCGCCTGACTAGAGCAGCTTGTGATCAGTTAGAATCGCTTGTATAGCCCCCACCCCGGCCCTCCCCATAAAGGGGGAGGGAGAAGAAGCCCAGTATGCCGAGGGAATCCTCTCCCCTTGATGGGGAGGGCCGGGGTGGGGTGAGAAACGGCAATGTTTATGTTTCAATCCGTTCACAAATTGCTCTAAAGGGGTAATCACGAACTGCTTCGCACCAGCAGGGCGGTTCGCAGCAGGGCGCGGCTGCACAGGCTGAGGTCTGGCGCGCCGGACGTCTTGCAGGCGGCCTCTCCATCCAGTAACAGATCGAGGCCCCGCGCGATCCGCGCTAAATTCCAAAGCCGCAATTGCTGCTGAAAGCTCCGGCTGCGCTGATAATTAGGCGGGGGACGCAATCCGCGAATCGCGGTATCGGTGTCAACCCCTTCGGATAGCCTGGCGGACGCCAGTTGCAACTGCATCAAATGATTGCTGGCCGCCCGCAATATCGCCACTGGCGCCAGCGCGGCCTCATAGGCGCGTGCAATCTGGCTATCAAGCCGGGCAACATTGCCCTCGCCCATTGCGTCACAAATGCCGTTCAATCCCTGAACCGAGCTGTCGCCAATGCAGGCGATGACGTCGTCCTGGGATATGAGCGCCGGCTGGCTATCCTGGTCCGCAGAGACACTTTTGGTATCAAAGACACCCCCGGCATCGCGGGTATCAGAGATATCCCCGGCGTCACGGCTATCCATAGTATCCTGGACACCAGAGTCACCCCCGCCACCGGGGGTATCCGTGCGATCATAGCGGTCATAGCCGTCCCCGCCATCAAAGCCATCCCGGATGTCAGGGGTGTCTAGGATGCCAATGGTATCCACGGTGTCATGGACGCCATGGAGCTCCCGGCCCGCTTTGCTCTCCTGGCCCTCTAGAACATAATAGTCTCCCGTCCCCACGCCCGCGCGTCCACGCGGGCGGGGCCATTTGTATAGCACCAGCTTGTCCAGCTCCTGCCGCACGGCCAGACGATCCTCGCCAAGACATTGCAGCAGATAGGCCTTGGCGTCAGACGTGATGCGTAGCCCCTGCCGGCGCAAGTGATCAACAACCAGCCGGTCGAGATCGGCCGCGGTTTCCTCGTAACACGCCATGATTGCGAAGAGCTTGCTGGATTCAAACAGCTTGCGAAGGCGAGACGCACGGGGCAGTTCTCCCGCCTCCGCAACAATCAGTGCGTCGCCCATGGGATTCTCGTGAAAGTTAGTAAAACTTTCACTTTGGGCGTCTCCAATGCCCGTAACGCGTACGACCCGCCGCCCCCCGGTCATGGCGATTGCGGCTGCCTCATCCGCCAGCCGCGCGGGGTCGGCTTTCAGATCGGCTAGTGTCAGATGGCAGACCCGAAACGGATCGGACAGATCCGGGACCACACTCTTGGCGGCGATAGCGGCGCTTTCGCGCACCCGCCCCTCATTTGGCCCAAAAAAAAGAAACCCGCGCAAACCGGCAGGCGGCCTCGCCAGAAAAGCATCCAGTGCATTACCCTTAATGAGCATTCACTTTACCCCCTCAGCCCTAAGACGGGCTGGAAGTGCGCTGGAAATAGATTGCCAGTCTGGTGACGATTTCACTACTCATCTCCCGAGCGGCCCGGTCTTCTGCGTCACGCTCGGCGCTCAGGGTGGCAAATTCCGAAGTTACTACATTAAAGGCAGAGGTCACCCTCAAAATGGATTCGTATAACACCTGCTGGTCGCTGGTCCGGCTCAACCGGAAATTACTCGTCAATCTGTAATTGTATCTGGTAACGGCCTCGTCTGCTCTGATCGCCAGGCCATCCTTTGTGTCGCTTAAGAAGATGTCCAGCCTGTATTGCTTCTGGTAGTTGCCGCCGCGCGCTGAAAAGCTGTCGATCAGATAATTGCGTAAAAGATGCCCTGGCCTGCCGTCAATGTCCTTTACGTCGATCTGGGCGAACTGCATGGGGGGGGCATTGCTGGCGGAACGATTGCCATAAAGCGGCTTAAACCCGCACGCGGCCAGGGCGGCGCTGCCTGTGAGCGCCAGCATCTGGCGTCTAGACCACCACATTGACGATCCGGTCGGCCACGACCACCACTTTCCGTGCGGGTTTCCCGTCCATGTGGCGTATGACCGCCTCCATCGCCAGCGCCAGGTTTTCGACCTCTTGTCGCGGGGTGCCGGGCGCCAGACCCAGTTCGCCGCGGCGTTTCCCATTGACCTGAACGATGATGGTTACCTGATCGGCGCGCGTCAATTCAGGATCCGCCTTCGGCCACGGAGTATGCACCAGTAATCTGTCATGACCCAGCGCCCGCCAGCATTCCTCGGCCAGGTGCGGCATCATCGGCGCTGTCAGTATGACCAGGCTCTCGAGCGCTTCCCGCAGCGCATAGCCGGCCGCGGCCTCCGTACAATCAAGGTTAATAAAGCTGTTGATGCCGTTGGCAAGCTCATAAATCCGAGCCACGGCGCGGTTAAAGTGGAACCGCTCAATATCTTCTGTCACCCAGGTGATGGCGTTATGACTGGCCCTGCGCAGCGCCACGCTGGCACGCCCGCGTCCATCCGGTACGGGCGCGTTAACCAAAGGCAATTTTGCCAGCGATTCATCCACCAGCCGCCACACACGCTGGGTAAAGCGCCAGGCGCCCTCGATTCCTGATTCGGTCCATTCAATGTCCCGTTCAGGGGGTGTGTCGGAAACCACGAACCAGCGCGCCGTATCGGCCCCGTATTGGGCGATGATGGTTTCGGGGTCGACCACGTTGCGTTTCGATTTGGACATGGATTCGATTTTGCCCACCAGCACCGGCGCGCCAGACTCCCTGTGTACGGCCGCGCCGTCGCGCCGGATGATCTGTTCGGGAAACAGCCAGGCGCCGTTGGCGTCCTTGTAGGTTTCATGGGTCACCATGCCCTGGGTGAACAGGCCGCTGAACGGTTCGGCGTCTCGGGCGTGGCCGGTCTCCTTCATCGCCCGGGTGAAGAAGCGTGAATATAACAGATGCAGAATAGCATGCTCCACGCCGCCTATATACTGATCGACCGGCATCCAGTATTCGGCTTCCATGGGGTCGACGGGAACGTTGGCGCGCGGGCTGCAAAAACGGGCGAAGTACCAGGACGAATCGACGAAGGTGTCGAAGGTGTCGGTCTCGCGAACAGCGCCGGCCCCGCATTCCGGGCAATCCATATGCTTCCAGTCAGGATGATGCGTCAGCGGATTGCCGGGCTTATCAAACGTCACGTCGTGCGGCAGCGTGACCGGAAGCTGGTCATAGGGCACCGGCACAACGCCGCATTTCGCACAGTGGATCACCGGAATCGGGCAGCCCCAATAACGCTGCCGCGAGACGCCCCAGTCGCGTAAGCGGAAGCTGACGGCGGGCTCGCCGGATGACATGGCCTGCATGCGCCGTGCAATTTCCGCCTTGGCCTGCGCGATATCCATTCCGTTCAGAAAGTCCGAATTGATCATGCGGCCGTTGATATCATCCGTGTACGCATCATTTTCGATTATGACGCCCGGATTGTCCTCTGGCGCCACCACGGGCACAACAGAAAGCCCGTATTTGCGCGCGAAATCCAGATCGCGCTGGTCATGCGCCGGGCAGCCGAAAATGGCGCCCGTGCCGTAACCCATCAGAACAAAATTCGCGATATAAACCGGCGCCTCGCGTCCCGCGATAAACGGGTGGCGGACCCGCAGTCCAGTGTCAAAACCCAGCTTTTCCGCGCGCTCCAGCGCCTCCGCGGTGCCGCCTATATCGCGGCATTGTTTGCAGAATTCAGCAATCACCGGGTCCTTGGCCGCCAGTTCCAGCGCGATCGGATGATCGGCGGAAATGGCGCAGAAGCTCATTCCAAAAATCGTATCATGGCGGGTTGTATAAACCTCCAGCTCACCGGCGCCCGGAAGGCCCCGCGCCTCCCCCGTAATGGCAAAGCGCATGCGCAGCCCTTCGGAGCGTCCGATCCAGTTACTCTGCATCAGCCGTACTTTTTCAGGCCAGCGTTCCAGTGTATCGAGCGATTTCAGCAAATCATCCGCATACGCCGTAATTTTAAAAAACCACTGGGTAAGCTGTCTTTGTTCAACCAGCGCGCCCGACCGCCAGCCCCTGCCGTCGATGACCTGTTCATTGGCCAGCACGGTTTCATCCACCGGGTCCCAGTTAACGGCGGATTCCTTCCGGTACACCAGGCCGCGCTCCAGAAACTCCAGAAACATGCGCTGCTCCTGGCCATAATATTCCGGATCGCATGTCGCCAGCTCCCGCGACCAGTCGATCGAAAGGCCCATGGCCTTGAGCTGGCCGCGCATGGTGGCGATGTTTTCATAGGTCCAGATTGCCGGGTGCACGCCGCGCTCGCGCGCCGCATTCTCGGCGGGCATCCCGAACGCGTCCCATCCCATCGGGTGCAGGACATTAAATCCCTGGGCGCGTTTGTACCGGGCGACGATGTCTCCCATCGTATAGTTGCGCACATGCCCCATATGAATGCGTCCCGAGGGATAGGGGAACATTTCCAGCACATAATATTTTTCGCGAGAGGCATCGGGAAACGCCGTAAAGGCCTGCTCGGCCTCCCACCTCGCCTGCCATCTGGGCTCGGCTTCTTTTGGGTTAAAGCGCGTCATGGGTGTCCTGCATGGCCGGCTTACCCGGCTTCGCTATCAATTCGCAACTGCCGGGCTCTGGTCAGAATGGCGTTTTCAACGTGAATGCCCGTTTCGGCATTGGCCGGCGCGTCTGTCCAGGCGCCGCCAGGCCCCTGTTCCTGCCGGAAAACCGATACTTTTACGCCATCCGCGCGCAACCGCTTGTCCAGAATATAAATCGTCATTTTGAACCGCTCATTGGCGTGCGCCGGGTTGATATACCAATCGGTAATGATCACCCCGCCAAACGGATCGGCAGAGGAAAGGGGCATGAAGGCGATGGTGTCCAGGCTGGCGCGCCACAGATAGCTGTTGACCCCGATGCCACTGCCCTGATCCTTGCTGCCCCCGCCGCCCAGCCCAAAAATGCCGCCCTCGCCAAACAGCGAATCGTCGCTTTTTGGGGCTCCTGTCGGGGCGGGGTCATAGCGGTTTCTGCCGACCTTCTCCGGATAACGGGCCTCTGTTTCCGTGGTCCCGCAACCGGACAGCAGCAGCAGGCCGCCGATCGCCGCGGCCGCGGCGCCGAAGCGCCAATTCGTAATCCCGTGCAACAATTGATTCACCATGTTAACCAGATTCATGCCGCTTTATAAAGGCAACCCGCTCACCCGGCAACTGCCGAGCGATCTGTATTCCAGCAAATTATGGCTTGTTTTGGGCTGCCGAAAGAACCGCCATCCGCCAGCTAACACTAACAAATACTTGCGAAATTGATTAAAACTCAGTCAGACGGGCCGTTTATGTGATGTTAGGGCAACAGGTCATGTCATTAATGCAGTACGCACCGCGATAATCTTCCTTAACGCCTTGACCCATGGGAACCGTTTTGCCAGATTGGCCGGGAAGTGGCGGGGGCAACGGGTGTCCTGCCGATTGGCGGTTTCGACGGCTCTGTCGGTGAACTTACAAAACGAGGTAGAGTATGAATAAGTTTCTTTTCGGCACCACGGCACTGGTCGCATCTGGAATGATTGCCAGCGTGGCGTTTGCCGCTGAACCGATCAAAATGCAAATCAATGGCAATTATGATGCCTCGGCTGTCGTGCATGATGACGATGCCGAAGGCAC
>SHWM01000053.1 GCA_009693835.1 Alphaproteobacteria bacterium | reverse complement strand
CAACAATGTACTGACGAAAGTGGTGATCAATATCAGCCCGGTCCAGTCGAATTTTTCACGTGGTCCGGTCGCCTCACGGTCGACCAAAAATATCGAACCCATGGCGATGGCGGCAAACAGCCCGGGCAATTCCAGAAAGAAAATATAACGCCAGCCCAGCGTATCAATCACCAGACCGCCAATACTGGGCCCAAGCGCCGGCGCCATTACCGCGCCCATTGCAAAAATGCCCATGGCGCGGCCGCGCTGTTCCGGCGGAAACACTTGGAACATAATGATCATGGTCAGCGGCGTCATGATGCCGGCGGCCGCACCCTGAAACACACGGATACCGATCAATATATCCTCGTTGGGCGCAAACATGCCCGCGATCGAGCCAAGCAGAAACACGCTCAGCGAGATGACAAAAGTGAACCGCACACCGAAAGAATGCACCATCCAACTATTGACCAGCATGGTAATCGTGCTGGACGCCAGAAATCCGGTCGCCAGCCATTGCGCCTTATCCTGCCCGATGCCGAAGGCGCCCATGATTTCCGGAATGACGACATTGACAATGGTCGCCGGCAGCAGCGTGGCCAGTGTTCCCAACATGGCCGTAATGACGGCCAGAACACGATATTTTGGGCCAAATTCAGCGAATTTCGCCAGGATCGCCGGGGTTGCCTGTGACCCCGCCGAAAATGGCCGGCGTGCGGCGGGCGCCGGACTATCAGTCCGGGATGTCAATGGAGACCTCTACCATCATACCCGGCTTCAGCAGGTGATTGCGTTGCTCTACATCGATGCGCACCTCAAGGCGCTGCGCAATCTTGGTGAAATTACCGCTGGGATTGGGGTTCGGCAGCAAGGCGAACTGGCTGGTCGCCGCATTTCCGATACGCACAACCTTGCCGTCAAATTTTTCTCCCGGATAGGCGTCCACCCCGATCGAGGCGTGCGAGCCAATCCGGACATGGCGGATTTCGTTTTCCTTGATGTTGGCATTGACCCAGATATTGTTCTGGTCATGGATCATCAGCAAACGCTGGCCGGGACGCACATATTCCCCTGGATTGGCGAAGGTTTCATCGATAACGCCATTAATGGTGGCTTTCACGGCCCGGTCGGAAATATCCAGCGCCTGACGGTCGCGTTGAGCGGTCAGCCTTGCCTCCTGTGCGCCAGCCGACCGCAGCCTTTCATCCAGAACCTGCAATTCCATGCGCGCGGACTGCGCCGTCGCCAGCGAGGCGCGTGCGGCTTCAACCGCCGCCTGGGCGCGCTGATTTTCCTGTTCGGCCTTCTTGATGCGGTTACGCTCGGTCTCCCAGCGCTGGGTGGAAATCACTTTGTCCTTATACAGATCATCAATGCGTTTGAAATCCGCCTGCGCGAGCTGCAGATCGGATTGTGCGCTGCTCTGCCGCGCGGTGGTCTCATTGATCATTGCCTGCCCCATTTCATACTGGCTTTTTGTGCGCTGATCCGCCTGCTCGCGGCTCAGGGCCAGCGCCGCCTTTTCCGAACGGATGGCTTCAAGCCCCGCCTCCATTTCAGCCAGCATAAATGCGGACTCTCGCGCGTCTATATCCACCAGCAGATCGCCTTTGTTTACGGTCGCGCCTTCCTTGGCGGGAAAATCCGTAATCCAGCCGGCGGCGCGGCTGCTGACCGACACCATCGTCGAGGACAATCTTGAATCCTGAACAAAGACATGCGTATAGCGCCCATACAGCCAAGAGCCGAGGACCAATATTGCCGTCAACGCGACCCCCAGCAAAAGCAGCAGCCGCGCCCTGGGTGTGCCAAAGAAACGGCGGAGCAGTCCCTGGCCGCGGGAACGCGCCGTTACAATGCCATCCGACATATCGTTCATAAGTTTTTCCAGAGGTGAGAATGGCTGGCGGCGTTTGAAGCCGGTCCTATAAAGTTACAAAATAAACCAAATCCGCTCGCGAGACCAAACTAAATCATTGATCATAGATTTTTACTCCGCATCAGATCAGCGAAATGGCGCCGGAGGTGAATTCATGCGCGGCCAGATGGCGCGCATGCCGGGGGTCTTCATTGGTTAACAAATGGGGGCTTCCAAAAATCCATGAATCGGTATTAAATGGTCTGGCACCACTATATTTAGTGCGTGAACGAATCACGAAATCGGGTGATTTGCCGATTCGGGCTTGGCTTGTTCCATGTTGGTTCCGGCGCGGAGGTGAGTCGTGCGGCATTTTGTTAACCTCTGCCAGAAACTGTTAAATTCCCAAATAAATCGGCTATTTAGCTGTTGCAGACCAGCCGCCCCCGCGGCACAGTCAGCACCATGAATATTCATCCCCGCGACAGGTTCAGAGCTGTGGGGCCCGTGTCCGGGCGGGGAGAAGTAACCGCCGTTCTTGGCCCCACCAATACAGGCAAAACCCATCTCGCGGTGGAGCGGATGCTGGGTTATGCCAGCGGCATGATCGGCCTGCCTCTGCGGCTTCTGGCGCGAGAAATTTATGACCGCGTCGTGCGGATACGCGGCGCAGCCTGTGTGGCGTTGATTACCGGAGAGGAAAAAATCCTGCCCGCGCGGCCGTCATATTATGTCTGCACCGTGGAATCCATGCCGGTCAGCATCGAAACAGAATTTCTGGCGGTGGACGAAATCCAGCTCTGCGCCGATGCAGAACGCGGCCATATTTTTACCGACCGGCTGCTGCATGCGCGCGGACGCCTGGAAACCATGTTTCTGGGCGCGGAGACCATGCGCCCGCTTCTGAAACAATTATTGCCAGGGGCGCGCTATGTGACCCGTCCGCGATTTTCGCATCTTGGCTATGCCGGAACCAACAAGCTCAGCCGCATGCCACGGCGTTCGGCCATCGTGGCTTTTTCGGCAGACGCCGTCTATGGCATTGCCGAACTGATCCGCCGTCAGCGTGGCGGCGCCGCCGTCGTGATGGGGTCGCTCAGCCCGCGCACCCGCAATGCCCAGGTGGCGCTGTTTCAGTCGGGCGATGTTGATTTTCTGGTCGCCACGGACGCCATCGGCATGGGCATCAACATGGATGTGGACCATATCGCCTTTGCATCCTTAAGCAAATTTGACGGTTTCGGTCATCGGGATCTGCGGCCAACCGAAATCGGTCAGATTGCGGGGCGCGCCGGACGTTATCTGAACGACGGCACATTTGGCACCACCGGCGACGCCGGGCAAATGGATGAGGAATTGATAAGGCAGGTTGAAAATCACCAGTTTGATTCCCTGCGCAGCATCAAATGGCGTAATTCCGATCTGGAGTTTGGCTCCATCCCCCGGCTGATCGCCAGTCTTGAAGAGCAGCCGCCCCTTCGCGGTCTTGGCCGCACACGGGAAAACTGTGATCTGACGGCGCTTCGATTATTGGCCGCTGACGGCAACATTACCCGCATCACCGGTGGACCGGCCGCCATCAAGCGCCTGTGGCAGGTATGCCAGGTTCCGGATTTCCGAAAACTGGGGCCGGAACTGCATGCGCGCATGCTGTCCGAACTGTATCGTCATTATATGAGCGACGCCGGTGTGCTGCCTGAAGATTATGTCGCACGCCATGTTGACAGGCTTGACCGGACGGATGGGGATATAGATACACTATCCACGCGCATCGCGCATATCCGCACCTGGACCTTCGTCGCCAACCGTTCCGGCTGGCTATCAGATTCTAACTATTGGCGCGAGCGTACACGCGCTATAGAAGATAGGCTGTCGGACGCGCTGCATGAAAAATTGACCCTGCGTTTTATCGATCGCCGCACCAGCGTTCTGATGAAACGGCTACATCAAAAGGAAGAACTTATGGCTTCGCTCACCGCCGAGGGCGATGTAATGGTCGAAGGGGAGTTTGTCGGCCGCCTGGACGGCTTCCGCTTTTCCCCGGACCCCAGCGTCGATGGCATTCATGCGCACACCCTGCGCAATGCCGCGGCCCAGGCCCTTCAAAGCGAGATTGGCGCCCGCGCCTTCCGGCTGGACCGTCATGCACGCATCGATGACGGCAAAATCATCACCATTGGTGATGATGGCCTCATCCGATGGGAGGGCATGACCGTGGCCCGGCTGGCCGCCACCCAGGATGTGCTTGCCCCGCGTGTGGAACTGATCGCGGATAGCGACCTGCTGTCCGGCCAGGCCGAAACAAGTGCGCGGGAAGCGCTGGAAGGCTGGCTGACCGGGCGCATTCACAAGGTGCTGGAGCCGCTGATCACCCTCAGGGACACCACCGAATTGACAGGCGCCGGCAGGGGTCTTGCGTTTCAGCTCGTTGAAGCGCTGGGCTTATTGGCGCGCGCGGGCGTGGCCGCTTTCGTAAAGAATGTCGATCAGGGTGAACGTGCAAAATTGCGCCGGCTCGGGGTACGCTTTGGCGAACATTATATTTACATGCCCGCACTGATCAAACCCGCCCCTGCCGCCATGAAATTACGGTTATGGCGGGTCGCCCAACGCCTTGAGGCCCCCCTGAGCATCCCTGCCGCCGGATTGTCATCTGTGCCCGTCGATCCCGCCATGCCCAAGGGCTATTATCTTGTCTCGGGCTATGGCGTTTGTGACTCCCGCGCCATCCGCATTGATATGCTGGAACGCCTTCTGGTGCAGTTGCGCCAGAAGAACACAAACGGCCCTTTTCCACTGACCGCGCAATTATGGTCGCCTGTAGGTTGCGGAGTGCATGATTTTGAGGCGGTGATGCGGTCCCTGGATTATGCCCCTATCGACCCGGCGGAGAGTAATCAGGCTTCAATACCCGATGAGACGCCGCCCGAAATGGCCGATACCGCAGAAACAGATGGTGACGCCGGGGAACAGGAAACGGAAGAGCAGTTGGTGATGGCGCTGGAAGACGTGCCACTGACCGGACCGGAAGTGCCCCAGGAAGAAAATCTGGAACTGGATTTGGCGCCATCGCCCGGGGAGGAACCGGAAACCGGAGTAAGCGTCCCCCAGGACACGGGTCCGGCGCCAGTGCTTTGGAGATTTCAGCCGCAACGCCGCCATCAGGTTCCAAGAAACGCCCGGCAAAAGCCGAAGCCGCGCCGCGAATATGTCATTCCCAAACGCGCCGTCAGTGAAACACGCCTGCTGGACCCTGCGGCCGTTCAGGCCCGTGAAGCCGAAAAGAGCGCAACACTCGTTAAAAAAAGCAGGACAAAGACGGACAGCAAGCCTTCAAAGCCTTCAAAACCGCAAGGCAATATAAAACTGGGCCACAAGCCGGTGGAGCAAAAACCCCGCCCGCAGCCCGCGGACAAGCCCATCGACCCGGATTCGCCCTTTGCGAAACTGCAGGCACTAAAGGAGCGCATGCAGAAATCAGCTTGAAAGGAGGCCCATGACACCAGACGGCGGCACACTATTTGAACCAAAAGAAACAAGCCTGCGCATCGACAAATGGCTTTGGCATTGCCGTTTCTTTAAAAGCCGGTCACACGCGGCGCGATTTGTCGCCAACGGCAAGGTTCGCGTCAATCGCCGTCCCGTTTCCAAAACCGCCACCGCGCTGAAAGAAGGGGATATTCTGACCTTTGTGCACCATGATGTGGTTCAGGTAGTTCAGGTCCGCGCTCTGGGCGTCCGGCGAGGGCCCCCCGCAGAAGCCCGGCAACTGTATCAGGATCTCTCCGGCGCGGACCAGATTGCAGACACCCGCCGTCCGCTTGCGCCGGCTTCTCAGCCCATGCTAAACCCTGCCTATGGTCAATCGGATATTCTCCCTGTTCACACGGCAACCGGATAAAGGCGCCGTAGAAAACGCCAAATTCTCACTTGAGGAAAAGCACATCGCAACGGTAGCCCTGCTGATCGAGGCGGCGATGCAGGACGGGGAATTGGGCGCGGAGGAAAAATCGGCCATTGAAAGCCTGGCTGGCCGTCATTTCTCGCTCCCCGCGGCTCATGTGGCGCAATTGTTCGACCTGGCCCGCACCCGGCAGGAAAGCGCCAACCAGATTTTCGGCTTTACCCACCGGATTAATCAATCCTTTGCTCCGGAAGAACGTATAGAAGTGGTGGAAATGTTGTGGGAAGTCGTTTATTCAGACGGGGTTTTGCATGATTATGAAGCCAATCTGATGCGCCGGATCGGTGGACTGATATATGTATCGGACATAGATCGCGGCCATGCCCGTAAACGGGTTATGACGCGGTTGGGTATTGAATGATAAGCCATGCCGCCGCAAGCCGGTTCAGGCATGCATTAAGGAGGATTGGATGACCTATATTGTCACAGAAGCCTGTATTAAGTGCAAATTCATGGATTGCGTTGAGGTTTGCCCGGTGGATTGCTTTTACGAGGGCGAAAACATGCTCGTGATTCACCCGGATGAATGTATCGATTGTGGCGTGTGCGAACCGGAATGCCCGGCCGAGGCGATCATCCCGGACACTGAGTCCGGACAGGATAAAATGGCGGGCATAAACCGCGAATATGCGCTGAAATGGCCGAATATAACGATCGCCGGCACCCCCCCGGACGATGCCGAAGACTTCAAGGGCGAGGAGGGCAAGTTCGATAAATATTTCAGCCAGAAACCTGGCCATTGATCTGCGCGGCTAAAGATTTATTAGTTTCGTCAACCAGTTCTTAGGGAAGATCCGGCATGGTGAGGCCCTGAATTATCCCTGAGGACTGTCAAAGCGTTATGCCGAGATTAAACTCCCGCCCGTTCAGCGCTGAAATTCAACTGAACCACCTGACGTCTGAAAGGCCCTCTTCTCTGGCCCGCAGACCGCATAATGTTCAGGATAAGTCCCCGGCGCCCCATTCCGGCCAGTCCGAAATTCTGGGCGCCATCGCCGAGTTGCGCAAAGAACTGTTCAAAGGCGCGGGACAAACGGGCGCAGGACACACAGAATCCGGCCTGCCTCAGACAGATGGGGCCGCATCCGAAAACGTTGCCTTACGGGAGACCCATCAGCGCGATCTGGAAGACGCCAGGCTATTGCGTACCGAGATGGAGAAACTTTCGGTCGCGATTGACACCACCAAGCGTGAAATCGCGTCCATGCGGTTCAAGGATTCGAACAGGGGCGAACGCATTATCGATGTGACGCATGAGCTGGATGAAGTGGTTCTGGACACGGAACGCGCCACCAATGGCATCCTGAGCGCCTGTGAGGAAATCGAAAAACACGCCGAAGCCATCAGTTTGCAGGCGAGCTCGGCAGAAGATCGCGCCGAAATCGACGCCCTGAGCGAGAAGGTCATCCAGATTTATGAGGCCTGCAATTTTCAGGACATAACGGGACAGCGTATATCCAAGGTCGTCAATACACTGAAATTCATTGAACAGCGTCTCGAAGTGATGATGGGCATCTGGGGCGGCAACGAGGCCTTTGCCGCCATCGAATTGCCGGAAACCCAGGTCGCAAGTGAAGATGATTTACTGCTCAATGGCCCCGCGCGTTCGGACAGTGAAAGCGTGAACCAGACCGATATCGACGCCCTGTTCGATTAACCGCGCGCACGCTATTAGCCGCCCTGCCATCTGGCCGGGCGTTTTTCTAGCCAGGCCAGGATGCCCTCGCGCGAATCCGGATGATTGACCGACGCATCCAGCAGCCGCTCGGCCTCTTTCACCGCCTCATTCACCGGCCGGTGCTGATCTGTATAAAGCTGATTTTTGGTCATGCGCAGCGCGCCGGGCGAATTTTTTTCCACCAATATGGCGGCATAGTCGCGCACATAAGGCATCAGATCGTCCGGCGGCAGCACCTTGTTCAGCAGACCCATCTGCAGGGCCTCCCCGGCCAGAAATACCCGGCAGGAAAGCAATATGTCCGCGGCATGGGTAATCCCTGTCAGGCGCGGCAATACCCAGGAAAGGCCCAGCTCGGCCGGGTAGTTCAGCTTGCCGTGGGCGGCGGTGAATTTGGCCCCCGGTACGGCGAAACGCAAATCGGCATAACAGGCCAGCACCAGGCCCACCCCTGCAATGGCGCCGTTTATTGCGGCAATCACAGGCTTGGTCAGGCCGAAATGATAGGCGAAATTGGCGTCGAATTCGGGCCGGACGCCAAAGCCGGGTTTGGCGATATCCTCTGGCGTTCCGGCGTCATAGGCCCCCCGTTCCGCATGCCCGCTGACCGCTGCCGTATCCGCGCCCGGGCAGAATGCGCCCCCCGCCGGATCACCGGTAATCACAATTACCCGCACCTCCGGATCGGCCTCCGCCCGCGCCAGCAAATGGCGATATTCGGTATGCATACGGCCGGTCCAGGCATTCATCCGCTTTGGCCGCGACAACGTGATCGTCGCGACCTGCGCCTCAATCGCATAGCGTGTGGTTTTCAATTCCATAAAGCGTCCTTTGAACACTCACCCGGCAGAATTAGGTCTCGCTACAGGAGCGGCAACCCTATCATGTCATTATCCGGCTAGATTTCACCCCCGGGCGCACCGTAATTGGCGCTCCGGGAACAAAAAATGGATTAGCGTCCCTGCCATTTGGCCGGGCGCTTTTCCAAAAAGGCCGTCACGCCTTCGCGGGCGTCGGGATGATTGATCGCTGCATTCAGCAGCTTGTCTGCTTCTTCCACGGCCACATTCGCCGGGCGGTGCAGATCGGTATAGACCTGATGCTTGGTCATACGCAGCGAGGCGGGCGAGATATTGTCCACCAGCGCTTTCGCATATTGCCGGACATGCGGCATCAGTTCACTGGCCGGCAGCACCTTGTTCAAAAGCCCCATGGCCTGCGCTTCTTCGGCCAGGAACACGCGGCTGGACATCAATATGTCATTGGCGTTTGTCACGCCCACAATGCGCGGCAGCAGCCATGAAATACCGGATTCAGAGGGCAGATTGAGCCGGCTGAAGGCGGCGGTGAATTTCACCCCGGCGGCGGCGAAGCGCATATCCGCATAGCAGGCCAGCACCAGCCCGACCCCCGCAGTGGCGCCGTTGATGGCGGCAATCACCGGTTTGGTCAGACCAAAATGATAGGCGAAACTTGCGTCAAATTCCGGGCGGACGCCATAACCCGGTTTGGCCATGTCGGGCGGCAGGCCATCGCGGTAGGCGCCTTTGTCGGCCATTCCGGTCAACACTTCCATGTCGGCCCCAGGGCAGAAGGTGCCACCTTCCGGATCGCCCGTGACGATGATGACCCGCACGCCCAGATCATTTTCGGCCATGGCGATGGCCTCGCGATATTCCCGGTGCATGCCGCCAGTCCATGAATTCCTGCGCACGGGGCGCGACAGCGTGATGGTGGCGATCTGGTTTTCGACGTTATATTTGATGCTATTGAGTTCCATGGCGTGTCCCTATATGAAGATTCAGCCGTCCATTACCATGCGAGGCACATTGTGGCTGAAGACAAGCGTCTATCCTCTCCTCCTTCTCTGGCCGCTGTCAAGCTGGATACCCCCCCTGACAGGGTGTTTGCAGATGAAAAGCCGCAAACGGCGTTCCGTTTCGGGGAAGAGACCGTGCGCGTGTTCGACGACATGGTCAGCCGTTCCGTACCCTATTATGATGAAATGCAGCGCATGACGGCGGAAATAGCGCGCGATTTCGCGCAGCCGGATACACGCCTCTATGACCTTGGCTGCTCCACCGCCACCAGCCTGGCGATGCTGCATTATACGGTGGATCCCAGCGTGCAGTTTGTCGGCGTCGATAATTCGCCCGAAATGCTGGGAAAGGCGCGCGAGAAGCTGAATGGCCTGGGCATTCAGCGGCCAGTCGATCTGATGCTGTCGGATATTGAAAAAATGCCGCCGCTGCACGACGCCAGTGTGGTGGTGATGAACCTGACCCTGCAATTCGTACGCCCCTTACACCGCGAACGGCTGGTCAAACAGATTTATGATGGCATGGTGGAACGCGGAGCCTTCATCCTGATTGAAAAGCTTACCGTATCGGATGGCGACCTGAACCGGCTTTTCATCAATTATTATTACGATATGAAACGGCGCAACGGTTATTCCGAACTGGAAATTTCACAAAAGCGTGAAGCGCTTGAAAATGTGCTGATCCCCTACCGGCTGGAAGAAAATGTTGAACTGCTGAAAGGCGCGGGCTTCCGCAGCGTGGAAATGTTTTTCCGCTGGTATAATTTCTGCGGCCTGATCGGCGTCAAATGAACCCGCCAGATACCGCACCCGATGGCGCAAACAGTATAATCATCCACATCGGCGACTGGTTTTTCAAATACCGCAACGCCGCGTTTCCGGTGGCGCTGCTGGCGCTGTTCACCGGGCTGCCGCCCGCCCCCTTTATGGGCAGCGCGGTGATCGACGCCTGGCTGGACATGCTGGGCCTGTTGCTGGCGCTGGCGGGAAGCGGCCTGCGCGCCTGGGTGATCGGTCTGGCCTATATCAAGCGCGGCGGCCTCGATAAAAAAGTGCATGCCGATACGCTGGTCAGTTCCGGCATGTTCGCGGTGTGCCGCAACCCGCTTTATGTGGGCAATGCTCTGGTGCTGCTGGGTCTGTTTGTCGTGCATAATAATGCGCTGGCCTATCTGGCCGGGCTGCTGTTTTTCGGCGTCGCCTATTGGGGCATCGTGGCGGCGGAAGAAAAATTCCTGCTGGAGAAATTTGGAGATGCGTACCGGGATTATTGCGCCCGTGTGAACCGATTCTGGCCCAATTTCAGCCATTACCACGAAGCCGTGGCGGGTATGGATTTCAACTGGCGGCGCGTGGTCGTGAAGGATTATTCCACTGTCTATACCTGGGTTGTGGGCATGATGGTGCTGATCTCATGGGAACATGCCTGCTGGAGCGGCGCCTCTTTTCTGGATGCGCTGCGCGCGATCCTTGTCCCGCTGGGGGTTGCGACCTTACTGGTGCTGCTGGTCCGCATCCTGAAAAAACGCGGCCTGCTGTCGGAGCACGCCGCGTAGCTTGTTTCAGCGGCGGTTTATCAGAGCCCGTCGAGCAGTTCGACCTCCGGCGCGCCAGCCATGGCGTGATGAGAAACGCAGGGCAACCCGGTCAGCGCGAAGGCTTTAAAACACCATTCTCATCAAACCAGGGGCATTCAAGTTCTCCCGCTGCATTCCATAGAGCATCCAGCGTTCCCTTTAATCGAAATGCTCCCCGTTCCTCCGACTCAGGTGTTTGATTCAGCATGCTCTCCGGCAGGATCAGAATGTCCTGATCAATCGGTGGCCCTGAATGAGTGCTATATGAATACGAATGAAGTCTGAGTGTCGCCCTCCTAACACCAATCAAAGACACAAAAACCGCCAAGGGATAGGCAACGCCATTTTCCCTTAACGCTGTTTCATATTGCGCCAATGCTTCTAAAATACGCCTTATCACCCAAGGGGGAATAAACCTCTTTTCTCCATCATAATCTCGCTCGATGCCCGACAATACTGCCTCGATTGACCAATTACGAAAAATCTGAGTATAGGCAACGACCTTTCCGCCATCCCGCGAGTAGTTGCAAAAACCGTCAAGATTAGGATGAAAGCTGTGCCCGTTTAAATTTATTGGGGGAAAAGATAAGCGTTTTTCATGTAGTCGACTTACATCAATCCGGTCATTTCCGAGAAAACTAAGAACTGGAACGATGTGCAGCGCTATGAGATTTGTTGCGCTTAATGGCATTATCCCCCTGCCGGTCGCCAGCGCCCCGATGCGGTCTTCGACGAAATGGCGAATGCAGTCCATCTCTGATTGCGAGGATAGAAACAGCGCCCGTAATTCATTCAAGCTTACCTCGTGAACGCCATTTGAGTTGCGGACGTAAAAATGTTTTGAATTGGTCCTGTGCGGTTTGGTCCAACTGCGTGGGACATATATGACAATGGCAGCCCGATCAGAAGATATGGGAATGGATTTGATCTGATGACCGATGAGCCTGGGTTCAACCGCGTCTCTTAGCAGCGATTCTAGCCGCTGGATTTCCCTATCAATTAAACCAGTCTCCATTCCCTCAATGCTCGTCGACGCGCCGTTTTTCTCTGATATGCCGATGATCAGATGGCCCCCATCCGAATTGGCGAAAGCAGTAAGGTCCTTCAGCGCCTCTTTTCTACCTTCATCATTCCGCTCGTACATGGTGGACTTATATTCAAGCATCCGGCTTTCGGAGACGCCATTATCGACTAGCTCCTGCAAATGCTGGGCTGATATGTCAGAAAATTTTACGGTTTCAAATGCCATTGAATCCTCCAGCCAAGCATAGATTTCCAACATTTATATGCCTACATTATATGTTCATGAATTGTTCCATTCAACGATTCGTTGTAATTAGCTAGCTTTGAATGTGCTACTCTGCAGCGTCAACGCCATTGTCAGAGGGCTGGCCACAATGAAAACCATTGCTGTTGAAATTGATGCGCAAGGCAGAGTTCATCCTCTGGAGCCTTTGTTGCGTCTGCCGCCCGGGCGCGCGTTGTTGACCTTGCTGGAACCTGCAGCCGGTGATGCGGCATTGCTGGCCGAAAGCGCCCTTGCGGAAGATTGGCTGCGGCCAGAGCAAATTCCACCCGGCGCTCCTGTTGGCGAACGCGGGACGTGGAGACTGGATTGCCTGCCAGATTACAAGTAATCCATACGCCGATACGCGCGCTATTACTTTGACCGAGGCTGATTTCGTAACAGGCAATTTGCAACTGATCAGTTACGTGCGCCCCAGCAAATTGTTCACCGCGAGTGAAGCACTATTCTCCGGCACAGCGGGTACATTGAGTGATGCAGTTTTCAAGCGTGTGCGTGAAGCGGTAGCGGGTCTGGTTACAGGAGAGGTTGTGCCACCCGCATCCTGAAAAAACGCGGCCAGCTGCCGGAGAATGCGGTGTAATTTATTTCAGCGGCGGTTTATCAGAGCCCGTCGAGCAGCTCGACCTCCGGCGCGCCCGCCAGGCAGGCACCCATTTTCTTGAAGCTGGCCTTGAAATGCGCCGAGCCCATATGATTATCCACCGCCGCCTGATCCTTGTAATTCTCCAGCACGACATAAAGCTGCGGATCGGTTTTGGATTTATGAAGGGCGTAAAAATTACATCCCGGCTCGTCCTTGCGCACGGCCCCGGCCAGTTCGGCGAACACCGCCTCGAACTCGGCGTTCTTGCCCCCCTGCACCTTGATTTTCGCCACAATACCTACTGACATCTTTTACTTCCTTCCTTGCTGATGTGGATTGTTATGAACCGCCTGCTCTATATACCGTCCAGCAGTTCGATTTCAGGCGCGCCCGCCATGCACACGCCCATTTTCTTGCCGCCCTCCCGGAAATGCGGATATTCGCGATGCGCGGCAAAGGCCGCCGCATCCTTGTAATTTTCCAGCACGACATAGAGTTGGGCATCGGTTTTGGATTTATGCAGGGCATAGAAATTATTACCCGGCTCGTCCTTGCGCACCGCCGCGGCCAGGGTTGCGAATATCTGCTCAAATTCGGCATTCCTGCCGGGCAGAATTTTGATCTTTGCGATGACGCCCAGGCTCATTTTCGCTTCGCTCCGCTGACTGTTTAGCCAGCCGGAGTATGCCTCTATTTGTCCGGCATGGCAATTTTCAGTGCAACCGATTCATTCTCCAGCGCCAGATCATCAATCAGGGTCTTTGACGCCGACCAGTAATGCGCCGCGGCCCAGAAAATCGTCATCGACACAGTCAGCATGGCGTAACGCAGCGATTCATCGCCATAATAGGGATACAGCAGATCGCTAAGAATGCCGACAAATTGCGGGCCTATTCCCAGCCCGATCAAACTGCCGGCAAACAGCAGCACCGCCGCGGCCATGGCCCGCATGCGTATCGGCGCCAGCGCCTGGGTCATGGCGAAGGCGGGGCCCAGATAGACGCTGGAAAAAATGACGGGAAGCGTAAACCACGCCAATGTGGCAAAGGCCGTGTGAGAAAGATACACCCCAATGGCGAACGGTGCGGCCATCAGCCCGCCCATTGCAGGCACCCACATTTGCCAGCGTATATCGCGCCGCGCCAGACGGTCCGCAATGTGGCCGCCCGCCGCCGTGCCCAATGCGCCGCCCAGGCCGATGATAATGGCGAGCGCAAGGCCAATCTGGCCCCCGGTCATCTGATAGCTGCGATGCAGAAAACTGGGCATCCATTGCACCACGCCATAGCCCGCAATGGACTGAACGCCCACACCAATGGAAATATGGCGGAAGGATTTCCGCTTCCACAGGGTTTGCGCCACTTCGCGGAGCGAGGCCTGTTCCGCGCCCGCCATCCGGGGCTTGCCATCCGCCAGACCGCGCTGCGGTTCGCGCAGGGTCAGCCGCACCAGTAACGCCAGCGCCAACCCCGGCAGGCCCAGCACCATGAACGCCGCCCGCCAGCCATAAATTTCTTCCAGATATCCGCCCGCCAGAAAACCAATCAACAGGCCAATGGGAATACCCGTTGAATAGATCGCCAGCGCAGAACTGCGCGCCTCCAGAGGAACATAGTCGGCAATCAGCGAATGCGAGGATGGCCCGCTGCCCGCTTCGCCTACCCCCACCAGGATGCGCGCGCCCAGCAGCTGCCAGAAATTCTGAGCCAGCCCGCACAGCGCCGTCATGAAGCTCCAGAGGCCCAGAGAAATCGATATAATCGTGACCCGCGATTTTCTGTCCGCCAACCGTGCGATTGGTATCCCCAGGGTGGCGTAGAACAGGGCGAACGAGATGCCCGACAAAAATCCCAATGCGGTGTCGGATAGCTGCATCTCCTCCTTGATCGGCTGCATCAGGATGGAAAGTATCTGCCGGTCAATGAAATTGAACACATACACCAGCGTCAACACGCCAAGGACATAGTTGACATAGGGTTTGCGGAGAGCGGAGGGCGCCGCCCCCGGGGCGACCGGCCCTGTGGCGGCAGGCGATAATTCCGGACTGGTCATTTCATTTTCCCAATATTCGGGGCCTGCATGTCCCGCATCCGCCAGAGAAGTATGCGATCATCTGGAATCGGCCAGGTCATCCAGATGATCGCATAAAATTGCTCTAGACCCCGTCCAGCAATTCCACCTCGGGTGCGCCCGCCATGCAGGAACCCATGCGCTTGCCGATAACCTTGAAATGCTCGGCCGCGCGGTGCGCCCCGATCGCGTCCATGTCCTTGTACTGCTCCAGCACGACATAAAGCTGCGGATCGGTTTTAGACTTGTGCAGGGCATAGAAATTATTTCCCGGCTCCTTGCTGCGCACTTCTTTGGCCAGCTCGGCGAAAATTCCTTCAAACTCGGCGTTCTTGCCGGCTTGCACCTTGATCTTTGCTATAATTCCGATGGTCATACTTGCTTCTCCCTGTTGGTTGTTGCGTTGATTTACCCGTCTAGAAATTTTCTACCGCCTTGAGGTCCTGACGCAGGGTGCGCGAGGCCATCCAGAAGTGAAACACCGCCCAGGCATAGACCAGTGAGACAATCAGCATGGCGTAACGCAGGGATTCGTCTCCATAAACCGGCAGCAGAAGATCGCTGATGATCCCCACCAGTTGAGGCCCAATCCCCAGACCGATAATATTGATGACGAACAGCAGCACCGCCGCGGCCATGGCGCGCATGCGCACGGGGGCCAGCGCCTGGGTCATGCCGAAGCAAGGGCCATGATAGGCATTGATGGTCAGCACCGGCACCAGCAGCCAGGCCAGCGTGCCAAAGGCGGTGTCTGAAAGATAGACGCCCAGTGCGCAGGGCACCCCAATCAAACCGCCAAAAGTGAGCACCCATAATTGCCAGCGCATGTCGCGCCGGCCCAGCGTATCAGCGAGGTAACCGCCCGCCATCACGCCGATGGCCCCGCCAACGCCAAGGATCAGCGCGAGCGACGTGCCGATTTCACCACTGGTCATCTGATAGCTGCGGTGCAGAAAGCTGGGCATCCACTGCACCACGCCATAACCGGTAACGGCCTGCAAACCCGAGGCAAAGGCCATATGACAGAAGGATTTCTGACGCCATAACACACGGGCGACCTCGGCCAGCGGCGCCGCCTCAACCGTGGCGCTGCGCCCGCCGTCCGAATAGCCGCGCGGCGGCTCGCGCAGGGTAAATCTCGCAATCAGCGCAAGAATGAGCCCGGGAATGCCGACCGCCATGAAGGCCACACGCCAACCATAAAATTGCTCCAGCCAGCCGCCAATCAAAAAGCCCAGCAGCAGGCCCAGGGGAACCCCCAGGGCAAATATGCCCAACGCCGTGCTGCGGTTTTGAATCGGCACATAGTCGGCAATCAGCGAATGCGACGAGGGGCCGCCGCCCGCCTCGCCGACCCCAACCAGAATGCGCGAAACCAGTAATTGCCAATAATTCTGCGCCAGACCACAGGCGGCGGTCATGAAGCTCCATAGCGTCAGGCAAACCGTGATGATCGTCACGCGGGAGTTTTTATCGGCCATCCGCGCAATCGGCATGCCCAGCGTGGCGTAAAACAGGGCAAAGGCGATGCCGGACAAAAACCCCAGCGCGGTGTCGGAAAGCTGCATGTCTTCCTTGATCGGCTGCATCAGGATCGAAAGTATCTGCCGGTCAAGAAAATTGGTAATGTAGATAACGGTCAACACACCGATGACATAGCGGGTATAGGGCCTGCTAAAGGTGACGGTTGCGTCCTGTGCGGGCGAGGCCGCGGGCGAGGCGGCGACATCCTGATCTATGCTGGCCACGGCCCCCCCTGACTGCTTGTTTTATAATCTTTAAATTCTAGCGTAAATCTGCCAAGCCCGCCAGAGCGCCCGCAAGGCACAGTATAAACCCCACGATACCCGCTATTCGATGGCCTTTACCAGATCGTCGCGCAGGGTTTGTGACGCTTTCCAGAAATGATAGGCAGACCAGATATAAAACGAGCTGGAAAGCAGCAGCGCATAGCGCAGAGACTCCTCGCCATAGGCGGGTCTCAGCAGATCGCTCATGATGCCCACCGCCTGCGGCCCCATGCCCAGGCCGATAATATTCAGCATGAACAGAAGCAGGGCGCTGGCCATGGCGCGCATCCGCACCGGCGCCAGCGTCTGGGTAATGGCCAGTCCCGGTCCCAGCCAGGTGTTGATCAGGCCAATGACGATGATCAGAAAGACAAGCGACATGGTCTGCCCGAAGGAGAAGTAAATGCCCACGCTAAACGGCGCCGCAAGAAAAATGCAGATGCCCGGCAGCCACATCTGCCAGCGCATGTCGCGACGCGATAATATATCCGCGAAATAGCCGCCCGCGACGGTGCCGATAAAGCCGCCCACGCCCATCACCACCGCCAGCCAGCTGCCGATTTCACCGCTGGACATCTGATAGCTGCGCGCCAGGAAACTGGGGATCCACTGATAGATGGAATAGGTGGCGAAGGCCTGCAGTGCGGTAGCCAGGGATAAATGCAGAAAAGACGGCACGGCCCACATATGCCGCACGACCGCCATGATCCGCGGTGTTTCCGCCTGCACTTTCATGCCGCCCTGCGAATTACCGCGTGGCGGCTCCTCGACGGTCAGCTTCACGATGACGCCCACCAGCACGCCCGGCAAGCCGATCGCCATAAACGCCACACGCCAGCCATAGAGCTGCTCCAGCCCGCCGCCGAACAGATAGCCCGACAACAGGCCGACCGGAACGCCAATAGCGAACAGGCCAATGGCCGTGGCCCGTTTTTCCACAGGAACATAATCGGCAATCAGCGAATGCGATGGCGGACTGGCGCCCGCCTCGCCCACCCCGACCCCGATACGGGCCGACAGTAATTGCCAGAAATTTCCCGCCAACCCGCATAGCGCCGTCATGACGCTCCATAAGCCCAGACAGATGGTCAGAATATTGACACGCGAATATTTATCCGCCATCCGCGCAATCGGCAGGCCAAGTATCGAATAAAAAATCGCGAAGGCAATGCCGCCCAGAAATCCAAGCTCCGTGTCGGTGAGTTGCATTTCCTTTTTTATCGGCTGCATCAGAATAGCGAGGATCTGCCGGTCGGTCAGATTTATGAAATATACGACCGACAATGCACCGATGACGTAATTAACGTAACCCCGGCTATAGATAACCGGCGCGGCAGGTGCGGATGGCTCAATGCTGCTCATATGTCCGCCATCCCTGCTATTCAACCGCCAGGGCCAGATCTTCACGCAATGTCCCGGCGGATCTCCATAAATGATAGGCCGACCAGACAAAGCTGATAGATGTCGCCAGAAGCGCATAGCGCAGCGATTCCTGGCCAAAGCCAGGCGCCAGAAAATCGCTGACGATACCGATTACCTGCGGCCCGATCGCCAGCCCGATAAAATTGATCACAAAGAACAGCGCCGCCGCAGCCATCGCCCGCATCCGCAGCGGCGCCAGATTCTGGGTCATGGCATATAAAGGGCCAATATAGGCATTGACCATCAGAACCGGAAACAGCAGATACACCAGCGCCGTCGTCTGCGTATCGGAAAAATAACCGCCGGCAAGCGCGGCCAAGCCCCCCCGCCGCCAATGATCAGAGCCAGCCAGGTGCCAATTTCACCGCTCTGCATCCCGTAACTGCGGGTCAGAAAACTGGGCACCCATTGATAGATTCCGTAGGTGCCGAATGCCTGTAATCCGGCGCCCAGCGCCATATGCCAGTAGGACGGGATGCGCCACATATGCCGCACGACCTCCCGCACCGGCGGCGTTTCGGCGGCCTGCTTTATGCCGCCCTGTGAATTGCC
>SHWM01000052.1 GCA_009693835.1 Alphaproteobacteria bacterium | reverse complement strand
CACCCCATCCGCCACTATCTTGATTTGAGCGCGGGCTTGAACGCGGGCAACCCATTCTCCCCTGACTCATTCACGAAAAAATTCTGGCGCTTGCCCCCTCAATGTCACACACTTTTTCATTGCAGATCAGCTCGAAACCAAAAGGGGCAATAAAAATGGAAATAAGAAAAGTGGGCTCGCAGCCTTCCGGCAAAGGTCCGGCTGAAAATTTTACCGGCAATGTCCGAGTCGATTCCCGCTTTGCCGGGACCGCGCCCGCGCGTGTCAGCGGCGCAATCGTGACGTTCGAGCCCGGCGCGCGCACCGCCTGGCACACGCATCCGCTGGGCCAGACCCTGTTCGTCACGGCGGGCGCTGGCTGGATTCAGTGCTGGGGAAGTCCAAAGCGGGATATCCGGCAGGGCGATGTCATCCAGTGCGCCTGCGGCGAAAAGCACTGGCACGGCGCGACAGCCACCACCGCCATGACGCATATCGCCATATCGGAGATGCTGGATGGCCGGGCGGTCGACTGGCTGGAAAAAGTCACCGATGCCGAATATCTGGCGGAAGCACAACCGGTCTGACAGGAATACCCAGCTAATCGTAATGCCGTCGCGGCGCATCGCTGCTTTGTAAGGAGTATGGTGCGCCATTTCGCCAATTGGCGCACCTCGCGGATGTGTTAAGGTTTGCCTGATCCACGGCATCATCTGGGAGAGACGCAATGACACTGGAAAACACGGCCACCGGCCTGCAACTGCAATCCACCATGAAAAGCAACGGCCAGCTGGAAATTTCGCTGACCCGGGTTCCTGTTCCCGAGCCGGAAGCCGAGCAGATTGTGGTGCGGGTGGACGCCAGCCCGATCAATCCGTCCGATCTCGGCATGCTGTTCGGCCCTGCCGACATGAGCACCGTGCGGGTGTCGGGCACCGCCGATAATCCCGTAGTGACGGCGGATATTCCACCGGGCCTGATGCGCTCCGTCGCGGCGCGCGCCGATATTCCGATGCAGGCGGGCAATGAGGGAGCTGGCCTTGTCGTCAACGCCGGGTCGTCGCCGGTGGCGCAGGCCATGCTGGGCAAGCGGGTTTCGCTGGTGGGCGGCGCAATGTATGCACAGTACCGCACGCGCAGGGCCGCAGACTGCATGGTGCTGCCGGAAGGGACGAGCGCCGCCGAAGGGGCGTCCTGGTTCGTCAACCCGCTGACCGCGCTGGGCATGGTCGAGACGATGCGGCAGGAGGGGCACAAGGCGCTGGTGCATACCGCGGCGGCGTCGAACCTTGGGCAGATGCTGGTCAAGATCTGTCTTGAGGACGGCATCAATCTGGTCAATATCGTGCGCAGCCAGGCGCAGGCGGATATTCTGCGCGGCGCTGGCGCTAAATATATCTGTGATTCCAGTTCGCCAGACTTCCTGAATGATCTGACGAACGTCCTGGCCGAGACAGGCGCCACCATCGCGTTTGACGCGATCGGCGGCGGCAAGCTGGCGGGGCAATTGCTGTCCTGCATGGAAGTGGCGGCGAACCGGGCATCGAAAGAATTCAACCGCTATGGCTCCACCACCCATAAGCAGGCCTATATTTATGGCGCGCTGGATTCAGGCCCGACTTTGCTGACCCGGAGTTTTGGCATGGCCTGGGGGCTGGGCGGCTGGCTGCTGACACCCTTTCTGCAGAAGATTGGACCAGTGGAGGCGCAGAAGCTGCGTAACCGGGTGATCGCAGGGCTGAAAACCACGTTCGCCAGCCATTATACGCGCGAGGTGACGCTTGCTGAAATGCTGCAACCCGATGCTATCGCGGCGTACAGCAAACGCGCCACGGGTGAGAAATATCTGGTTCTGCCAAACAAGGGCATTGAGTCATAAAGCGGGCTCAAATCATTCCCGCGCATCCCTAATCCAGATAGTCATCGTCGAATTTCGGGCGCCCGGCGCGGGCCTGCCGCCGCCGGCCCCATCTGACGACAAACCGGCGGCGCAGACGGCGGATGACGTGAAATTCTCCTGAAAGCACCATCACCCCAAGCGGGATCATCCAGAAACCGAGAATGGGCAGAAATCCCAATATTCCCCCGACGATCAGCGCGCCCCCCAGCACAATGCGCACACTGCGCGATTGCGGTAATTGAAAGGTGCGGTTTGCGATGCGCAGGCGGGTCATCGGCCTGTTGTGCAGCAAACCGGCGGGATTGCAAGACTGATTTTAACGGGCTTCATTTAGGGGTGGTGCGGGACGGCGCATTTTGCTATAGCGGGCGGGCTGATCACTGTATCCAGCCAGATGACTGGCGCCTGTTCCTCGGTAGCTCAGTGGTAGAGCAACCGGCTGTTAACCGGTTGGTCGCTGGTTCGAATCCGGCCCGGGGAGCCACCGCCATTTTTTGAGACTGTCTCAGATAGGTTTCGCCAATGGCCATATCCGCACAACGTCAGTCGCCCTGCATTCAGGTCTGCCAGATGAATGAACAGACCGGGTTTTGCGCGGGATGTTTCCGCTCTCAGGAAGAAATCGCGCGCTGGCTGCGTTATAGCGATGCCGAACGCGAGGCGGTGCTGGACAGGCTGGGCAAGCGCCGGGCGGATTTTTATGCCGAAGGCGGGGAAATCAATTTTTCTCCCTTCGACTATGAATAGGCGGTTGTTTACCCTTTAGCCGCCACTCCGGCCCTATACTCGGCAATTATGGGTGTTCTGGAGCGCCTGCCATGTCCAACCGGCTGGGATTTGCCGCCCTGTTGTTGATACTGACCGCCGGGGGTCTGTTTTTGCTGTTTCAGCAATTTCCCGGCGCGCCTGGAAATCAGTGGGACCAGGCGCGGCTGGCGCAGGGTATCCTGGTGCTGGCTTTTGTCGGGGCGGGGTTCGTTCTTGGCTGGAATGGCAGCGTTGGACTTGCCCTGAAACAGGCGCTCACCTGGGCGGGGCTTTTTGTCGCGGTGCTTACCTTTTACGCCTATAGACAGGAATTCATGGCCATGGGGTTTCGTGTGACCGGGGTCACATTACCTACGGTGCCAATGGCAGCGTCTGCGGACAGCGGCCCCGTCACTGGCCCGCGTAACGGCACGGTTTATCTGCGTTCCTCAGAGGGCGGTCATTTTCTGGCCGACAGCGCGGTCAATGGCACACATGTCCGATTTCTGGTAGACACCGGCGCCTCTGTCGTCGCGCTTAACGAGTCAGACGCCGAACGCCTGCGTTTTGATTTGAAAAAGCTTGATTTCAATGTGCCGATTGATACCGCCAATGGCCAGAATTTTGCGGCGCGGGTGGTTCTGGATGAAGTTAGAGTTGGCGCCATCAGCCGAAAAAATGTACCCGCGGTGATATTGCGGGACGGCCTGGAACAATCCCTGCTGGGCATGTCTTTTCTGAAATCCATTGGCAGCTTTGAAATGGGCGATGGTGTGCTTATCCTGCGCGACTGAACATTGCCTGAAAGGCCGGAAGGAACCCCATGATCATCGCGCAAATCAGTGACATGCACATTCAGGAGGACCGCCGCCTGTACAAGGGCCGGTTCGATGCGGCCGGGAACCTGGAAACCTGCATTACGCAGTTGAACGCCCTGAAGCCCGATCTGCTGCTGGCGACCGGCGACCTGGTCAACAGGGCCGGACCCGCCAAATACGCATTCCTGCGCGAATTGCTGGCGGCCTGTGAAATTCCCGTGTATCTGATGCCCGGCAATCACGATGACCGCGGCCTGATGCGGGAGTTTTTTCCCAAACATAATTATCTGTTCACGGAAAACGACCGGCTGCATTATAAAATCGAGTGCGATGGGCTGAATATCTTCATGCTGGACAGCAGCATTCCCAGTGGCGATGAGGGCAATATTGGCGCGGATCAGTTGGCCTGGCTGGAAAACCAGCTTGCCCTGTCGCCGGAAAAGCCAGCCATCATCGCTCTGCACCATCCGCCCTTTGCCACCGGGACGCGCTATATCGACAATTTTTTCTGCGCCGACGGGCCCGAGCTGCGCCAGCTTGTGGCCCGCCACCCCAATGTGCTGCGGGTCATCAGCGGGCATCTGCACCGCAACATCCAGGTGAATTACGCCCACACCATCGGCAGTGTGTGCCCCAGCACGGCGGTCACTTTCGGACTGGCGATTGCCCCGAAGACGCCGTTTTTCTATAGCCATGAGCCGCCGGGCTATCATCTGCATCTGTGGCAGCCGGGCAAGCCCATCATCACCCATACTGTATTGCTACCGCCCGCCGAGATCGCCAACGGGGCTTACCCGCGTCACCATGAAATTCGGGAGAGCCCCTGAGGCCCCCAAACCACCCTAGACAGGACACATGCATGTTTCCAAAACCACAGCCCAATCTGAAATCCAACACCCCGCAATTCGAGATGGCGCCGCTGGCCGCCGCCACCGGCTTTCGTGAATATGACGCGCGCTGGCTGTTTCCGCAGGATGTCAATCTGATGGGCATACAGGCATTGGGCATGGGGGTAGCCACCCAGATGTCGCGCCTTGGCGTGCGCCCCACGGTGGTGGTGGGGCATGATTACCGTTCCTACAGCCAGTCGATCAAATATGCGCTGATCACCGGACTGATGGCATCTGGCTGCGACGTGCTGGATATTGGCCTTGCTCTGTCGCCCATGGCCTATTTCGCGCAATTTGCGCTGGACGCCCCCGCCGTGGCCATGGTCACCGCCAGCCATAATGACAATGGCTGGACCGGGGTGAAGATCGGCATGGAACGCCCGCTGACGCACGGCCCCGACCAGATGGCGCAACTGAAGGAAATCGTTCTCTCCGCCGATTTCATCGAAGGACAGCGCGGCAGCTATAAATATATTCCCGACCTGCGCACGCAATATCTGGCCGACATGACCCGGCATTTCAGGCTGAAGCACAAATTGAAAGTGGTGGCGGCGTGCGGCAATGGCACGGCCGGGCTGTTCGCCCCCGATGCGCTGCGCGCCATCGGGGCGGAAGTTGTGGAACTGGACTGCGGGCTGGATTTCACCTTTCCCAACCATAATCCGAACCCGGAAGATATGAAAATGCTGCATGCGCTGCGCGATGCGGTGCTGGCGGCAAAGGCGGATGTGGGGCTGGCCTTTGATGGCGACGGCGACCGCTGCGGCGTGGTGGACAATGAGGGCGAGGAAATTTTTGCCGACAAGATCGGACTATTTCTGGCGCGGGATTTTTCCGCACAATTCCCCAACGCCACTTTCGTGGTCGATGTGAAATCAACGGGTCTCTATCAGACCGATGCGGTGTTAAAGGCCAATGGCGCGAAAATTGATTACTGGAAAACCGGCCATTCGCACATGAAGCGGCGCGTCAAGGCGTTAAATGCGCTAGCCGGTTTTGAAAAAAGCGGGCATTATTTTTTTAATCCGCCCTTTGGCCATGGCTATGATGACGGGCTGGTGTCGGCGCTGGCCGTGTGCCGCTTTCTGGATAATAATCCGGGCAAGAAGATGGCCGATCTGCGCCGCGCGCTGCCAATGACCTGGGGGTCGCCCACCATGGCCCCGTTCTGCCCGGACGAAACCAAATATGGCGTCGTCGACAAGGTATCCGAGCATTATGTGAAACATGCCGCCAATGGGGGCAAACTGCTCGGCCAGAAAATCCGTGAAGTCGTCACCGTTAACGGCGTGCGCGTTGTGCTGGAAGACGGCACCTGGGGATTGGTGCGCGCGTCCAGCAACAAGCCGTCGCTGGTCGTCGTCGTGGAAAGCCCGGTGTCGGAGCAGAAAATGCGCGACATGTTCGCGGAAATCGACGGACGCCTCAGCACGTTCCCGGATGTCGGCGAATATGATCAGAAAATTTAGAGGGATTTAGCCATAAAAATGCCGCCCCCGGATGAACAGGGGCGGCATAATTCGTATGGCTTAGCTGAACTTGATGACCTGGCGCGCCACTTCGCCTTTGCGCAGGGTGTCAAAGCCGCGGTTGATGTCCTTGAGCTCCAGCGTGTCGGAAATCATGTCGTCCAGATTCAGCTTGCCCGCCAGATAGAAGTCCACCAGGCGGGGCATGTCGACGCGGAAGCGGTTGGATCCCATGATCGACCCCTGCAGTTTCTTTTCCTGCAACAGTTCCGCGCCATGAATTTCAACCATCACGCCCACCGGGATCATGCCGATCACCGTGGCAGTGCCGCCGGAACGCACCATCTTGAACGCCTGTTCGGCGGTTTTCTTCAGGCCGATGGCCTCGAAGGAATAATGCACCCCGCCGCCGGTCAGTTCACGGACCATTTTCACCACATCGCCCTCACCGGCGTTGATGACGTCGGTGGCGCCAAATTTTTTAGCCAGGTTCAGCTTGGAGCCGACCATATCAATCGCGATAATCTGCCCGGCGCCCGCCAGCGCCGCGCCGTTAATGGCGCTGAGACCGATGCCGCCACAGCCAATGACAGCGACCTTGCTGCCTGGTTCCACCCTGGCGGTATGAAACACCGCGCCCACGCCGGTCATCACGCCGCATCCGATCAGCGCCGCGCGGTCCATCGGCATATCCTTGCGGATTTTAACGATGGTGTGTTCATGCACCAGCAGTTGTTCGGCATAGGAGGAGAGGTTGATAAACTGGTGCATGGGCTTGCCATCCAGCGTCAGGCGCGGGTTTTCGGTTGGCCCCCGCTGGGTTTCGGCCCCGGTGCAGCGGGACATATGCCCGGTGATGCAATGTTCGCAATGCCCGCAAAATGCAGACAGGCAGGTAATCACATGATCGCCCGGCACGACATAGCGTACATCCGAACCCACTGCCTCTACCACACCCGCCGATTCATGGCCCAGCACGCAGGGTAAGGGATGCGGATACAACCCATCGGCAAAATGCAGGTCGCTGTGGCAGATGCCGGCGGCCACCGTGCGGATCAGCACCTCGCGCGGTCCGGGCTTGGAGATCTGCACGTCCTCGATCTGCAATGGCTTTTTGGTTTCGCGTAATACGGCCGCCTTCATGCGGGTTCTCCCTGTGTGTAATGTGTCTAGCTTGTGCCTCGTTGTGGATCAGGCGTCGAATTTGATGACCTGGCGGGCAACCTCACCCGTGCGCAGGTTTTCGAAAGCCCCGTTAATGTCCTGCAACTTGATGTTGGACGAGATCAGGTCATCAAGCTTCAGTTTGCCGGCCAGATAGAAATCCACCAGGCGCGGCATGTCGACACGGAAGCGGTTGGAGCCCATGGCCGAGCCTTGCAGCTTCTTTTCCTGCAACAGTTCAGCGCCATGAATTTCGATCATGGTGCCGACCGGGATCATGCCGATCACCGTAGCCACGCCGCCCGAACGCACCATCTTGAAGGCCTGTTCGGCGGTTTTCTTCAGGCCGATGGCCTCAAAGGAATAATGCACGCCGCCGCCGGTCAGTTCGCGCACCATTTTCACCACATCGCCGTCATTGGCGTTGATGACGTCCGTCGCGCCGAAATTCTTGGCCAGGTTCAGCTTGGAGCCGAGCATGTCAATGGCGATGATCTGCCCCGCGCCCGCCAGCGCCGCGCCGTTAATGGCGCTGAGCCCGATGCCCCCGCAGCCGATGACAGCGACCTTGCTGCCCGGTTCCACCTGCGCCGTGTGGAACACCGCGCCAACGCCGGTCATCACGGCGCACCCAATCAATGCGGCGCGGTCCAGCGGCATGTCCTTACGAATTTTTACGATGCTGTGTTCTGACACCAGCAATTGCTCGGCATAGGAGGAGAGGTTGGAGAATTGATGCATATGACCGGAATTGGACGAAAGCCGCTGAGGGTCTTTTTCATCCCGCTTCCATTCGTCTGTGTTGCAGCGCGCCATGTGCCCGGTCAGGCAATGCTCGCAGTGGCCGCAGAATACGGAAGGGCAAGTGATGACATGATCCCCCGGCACGACATACCGCACATCCGACCCAACCTGCTCTACTATGCCTGCGGACTCATGTCCCAGCACGACGGGCAAAGGGTGACGATACAAACCATCGGCAAAATGCAGATCGCTATGGCAGACACCCGCCGCCACTGTGCGGATCAGCACTTCATGCGGGGCGGGCTTGGAAATCTTCACATCCTCGATCTGCATCGGCTGTCTGGTTTCGCGTAATACAGCGGCCTTCATGGAGTCTTCTCCCTGTTCATATTATTCAATTGGAATTGCGCTGATTGTGCCCCGCCGAAGGGGCCGGGTCAACCGCTAGATGGCCCAGTCTTCATCGCTCAGCGAGAGCAGGGTCGCATTGCCGCCCGCCGCCGTCATATCTGTAGAACGGGCGCGACCGGCGGCGAACCGGTGCAGATAATGCGGGCCTCCCGCTTTCGGGCCGGTGCCCGAAAGGCCTTCCCCGCCAAAGGGCTGCGATCCCACAACCGCGCCGATCATGTTGCGGTTGACATACACATTGCCCACCCGCACGCGGGCGCAAATCTGCCGCACACGCGCCTCGATGCGCGAATGAATACCAAGCGTCAGCCCGTATCCCAGCGCGTTGACCGCATCGCATACTCTGTCCAGTTGATCAGCCTGATAGCGGATGACATGCAGCACAGGACCAAACACTTCGCCGGCAAGAAGCCCAAGACTGTCGATCTCATAGGCGCGCGGCGCAAAATAATAACCATTCGCGAGATCAGGGGGCAGCGGCGTGGCCGCAATCAATCGCGCCTGCGCGTCCATGCGCGCCGCGTGGGCGTTCAACGCCCGCAGGGCCTCGGCGTCAATCAACGGGCCTATATCCGTATCGATGCGCATCGGATCACCGACCCGCAGTTCCGCCATCGCGCCCGCCAGCATCTCCAGAACCCGGCTCGCGGCTTCTTCCTGAATGAATAATATCCGCAAGGCGGAACAGCGCTGCCCGGCGCTGTTAAAGGCCGAACGGATGACATCATCGATCAGTTGCTCCACCAGCGCGGAGCTGTCCGCGATCATGACGTTCTGACCACCCGTTTCGGCAATGAGCGGCACGATCGGGCCCGCGCGTTCCGCCAGCCGGCTGTTGATGTGGCGCGCCACCCCGGTCGAACCGGTAAAGGCCACGCCGGATATGCGCGGATCAGACACCAGCGCCGCGCCAACGCTTTCTCCCGCCCCCGGAAGCAGGTGCAGAACCTCCACTGGAACGCCGCCCTGATGCAGCAGACGTATGGCGCATGCGGCAATCAGACTGGTCTGTTCCGCCGGTTTGGCTACCACGCTGTTGCCCGCCGCCAGCGCCGCCGCCACCTGCCCGGTGAAGATGGCGAGGGGGAAATTCCAGGGGCTGATGCAGCAAAAGACGCCGCGTCCATGCAGAGAAAGCTGATTGTTCTCGCCCGCAGGCCCCGGCAGGCGCACAGGCGTTTCGAACTCTGCCCGCGCTCTTGCCGCGTAATAGCGCAGAAAATCCACCGCCTCGCGCACCTCGGACAGCGCGTCCGGCAGGGTCTTGCCCGCCTCGCGCACACACAGCCCCATCAGTTCCGCATGGTGCTCTTCATAAAGATCGGCAGCGCAATCAAGAATGTGCGCCCGCGCCATGCCGCCCATTGCATCCCATCCAACAGAAGAAGCTGCGGCGCTGGCGGCAGCCTGTTCAACCGCCAGCGCATCGGATGGAGTCCCCTGCCCGATCACCCGATGCAGATCGGCGGGGTTATAAATCTCCTCCACCGGACCGGAACGGGTAATGCCGTCCACGATAGGCGCCGCCTGATGGGGCGCGGCCAGACTCGCTTTGATATTATCCAGCAGGGGCGTCAGGACAGCCGGGTCGCTCAGCAGGAGACCGCTGGAATTGCGCCTCTCGTTCCCGAAAAGCTGTTCCGGCAACGCAATCCCTGGATTGGGGATAACGCCGGTTCCCAGTATGACACTGGCCGGATCGCGCACAATGTCCTCGATGGGCGCACTATCATCGCTCAGCCGGTTGACAAAAGAGCTGTTGGCCCCGTTTTCCAGCAGTCTGCGCACCAGATAGGCCAGCAGGTCCTCATGGCTTCCGACCGGCGCATAAATGCGGCACGCTGTTTCGTGCGCCTGCATCACCTGATCATGCAGCGGCGCGCCCATGCCATGCAGACGCTGAAACTCAAATGGCGCCGAAGGCGCGCCACGGTCGACGCCCGTCATGACCAGAATGGACGCTACGGTCTGCGCATTGTGCGTCGCGAACTGCATCTTGAAACAATCGGCCGAGGCGATCATGCGTGAAGCGCAGGCCAGATAGGACAGATCGGTCGACGCCTTGCGGGTGAAAACCGGATAGGCGGTAAGGCCCCGTTCCTGGGCCCGCTTGATCTCGCTGTCCCAATACGCGCCTTTCACAAGACGCACCGGAATGCGCCGCCTGCCCTGGCGCGCCAGTTCCGCCAGCCAGTCCAGCACATAGGGCGCGCGTTTCTGATAGGCCTGAACCGCCAGGCCCAGTCCCTCCCATGCCCCCTGATCCGCATAAACTTCCGCAAAAATATCGAGGGTCAGATCAAGCCGGTCGGATTCCTCGGCGTCAATCGTCAACTCTATATTCGCGGCCCGGGCCAACGCCGCCAGTTCCTTCAGGCGCGGCGTCAGCTCCTTCATCACGCGCTGCTGCTGCGCCTGTTCAAAACGCGGATGCAGGGCCGACAATTTGACGGAGATACCGGGGGCATTCAGATTATCCTGAACGGCCAATGCGCGGATCGCCTCGCCATAAGCCTGCAGATGCGCATCCGCCTGAGCGGCGGTGCGCGCCCCCTCGCCCAGCATGTCGAACGAATGACGGTAATTGCGGGCGGCATCCGTCTTTGCATTGGCGATGGCTTCGTCAATGGTGCGGCCCAGCACGAACTGGCACCCCATAATGCGCATGGCGTGCAACAGGGCCTGGCGGATCACCGGTTCGCCGCTGCGCGCGATCAGGCGTCCAAAAAAATTTCCCGCATCCGATGTCTGCCCCGGATCAAGCCGCACGAGGCGTCCGGTCAGCATCAGGCCCAGCGTAGAGGCGTTAACGAACCAGGAATCCGAATGGCCGATATGGCTTTGCCAGTCGGCAGGCGCGATCTTGTCACGTATCAGCGCGTCAACCGTCGCGCTGTCCGGGATGCTCAACAAGGCTTCCGCCAGGCACATCAGCGCCACCCCTTCCTCGCTGCTTAGCGCATATTCCCGCAGGAAAACATCGATCCCGCCAGCCGGGCGGCGATGCGCCCTGACATGCGAGGCCAGTCCGGAGGCAAGCGCCGTGACCCGCACAGTCTGGTCTTCTCTCAGCCGGGCCTGCGCCAGCAGCGCGCGGACAGACGCTTTTTCATCCGCCAGATAATGCGCCGAAATCGCCTGTCTCGACATGAGTTCACTCCCGCCAACCGCGAATCCGCCCTGCCAGAATATAGAATCAATTCATACGGGAAAGCATTCTAGTTAGTGGCTGCGAGGGCATTTAATCTTTATAACGGCTGCAGAAATTCCACCCCATCAGTATGAGTAACCACATGTCTCAATGCCTTCCGCCGCTGATTGAAAACCCGATCGCGGCCTGCGCTGCGATCTGGAGGCCGGCATGGCCAAACTGCTGGGCGCGCGTTGCCTGGATGTGCGCCGACAATGCGTTGCAGGTGCATGGCGGCAATGGCTTTGCCCTGGAATATTCTGTCAGCCGCGTGTTGTGTGATGCCCGCATACTGAATATTTTTGAAGGCGCCGCGGAAATTCAGGCGCAGGTCATCACACGGCGTCTGCTGGAGGATTAGCCGCCGACCAGAAGAGGTTTGGGATCAACGGCCCTTGCGCCCTCGCGGACCTCGAAATGCAACTGGTCCTGGGGAACCCCGCCGCTGCGCCCCGCCCGCGCAATGACCTGCCCGCGCTGGACGCGCGCGCCCTTGTCCACCAAAAGCTCGGAATTATGGGCATAGGCGGTCACCCATCCGCCTTCATGCCGGATGAGCAACAGATTGCCATATCCGCGCAATCCATTGCCGGCATAGGAAACGATCCCGTCGGCCGCCGCCACCACCGGCCCATTGGGGGGCATGGCAATATTGATGCCATCATTGTGCAGGCCATTGGATTTTGGGCCGAAATCGGAAAGGATTGGTCCATTGGCCGGCCACAGAAAACGGACATTCCTGTTTATCGGTCTGTTTGCCGGCCTCGTTGCGGGTACGGTAGTGGCGTGGGCCACCTTCACGGGTTGCGGAGGAGGTTTCGCACCCGCCGCCAGCTTTCTTGCCGGCGCTTTTCTGGGCTGGGGAGGGATGGCGTCGTCAACTGCGCTTTCCTCCAATGTTCGCGCACGCGCCACAGTCCTTTGAGCCGGGGAGGTGCGGGCCATGGTCCCGGCGTTTGGTTTTTCCGGCGGACGGGCAGGAGACACGCTGGCCACCAGCGCGGCTGGTTTTGGTTTTTCTGCCGTTGCGGGACGCGGCCTTGGCGTTTTTCCAGGGCCGGGCGTCCGCCCATCGGATGCGGCAGGTTTTTCAACCGCGGCTAGTGGCTGGCCGGTGATCTGAGTTTGCGGTCCAGCGGCGGGCGCTGTTCCCGGCTGACCGGGAAGATGAATTACCTGACCCGGCTTGATGATGAAAGGCGGCTCCAGGTTGTTAGCCTCGATCAGGGCCTGCAACTCGGTTTGCTGATACCGTGAAATGGCGTAGAGCGTATCGCCGGGCCGGACAATAATCCCGCCGCTTGCGTCGCGCGGATAGACATAGGCGTTGCTTCCGTTAGCGCCGCTGACGACGGGAGCTGGCGTCTGCCGCGGCACGCACGCCGCCATACCCAGTGCCATAATCGCCGCCAGAAACATATTTATCTGAATGCGGAGCATTCTCCTCCTACGCGCCCGGTCATCTGACTATTCCGGCTGGGCCGCCGATTCATCAACCGCAATGCCAGGCACCATTGGCACAAATCGGACAGGCAGCAACTCCTCTGTATCATAACCGGATTCGTGGCGGGTGATGCGTACGATATTTTGCGTTTCCCAGGTTGGCCCCAGCGGCATCAGCATAAATCCGCCCACGCCAAGCTGGTCCAGAAGCAGCGGGGGCGGCTCCAGCGCCGCCGCCGTAACGATAATGCGCTGAAACGGCGCCTGCTCCGGCCAGCCTTTATAGCCATCCCCGAGACGTGTCGAAATGGTGTGCAGGCCAAGCTCTTTGAACACCGCCTCGGCGCTCCGCAACAGGGACCGGTGGCGCTCTATCGTATAGACCCTGCGGCACAACCGGGCCAGCACCGCCGCCTGATATCCCGATCCTGTGCCAATTTCCAGAACCACAAGCCGTTTGTTCAGCTTCAACTCCTGGCTCATGAAACCGACAATATAGGGCTGACTGATCGTCTGGCCCTGGCCGATGGGCAGCGCACTGTTCTCATAGGCGCGTTCGCGCATCACCTCGGGCAGGAACAGTTCACGCGGTGTGCGCTCGATGGCCCCAAGCACGGCGCGGTCGGTCACACCCTGCCGGCGCAGTTCCATAATCAGCTTGATTTTATCCGGTTCCAGATCGCGCATACCCGAACCCTTTCTTCCGCTGCCTTAACTCGCAAAATTCCTTCTCAGCGAACGTAGCGTGGCGTTATGCGTCAAGTCCATGTGCAGCGGCGTCACGGAAATATTTCCCGCATAGATCGCATGCAGATCGGTTCCGGCGGGCGGGTTGCTGCGGATGCGCTGAAAACCGGTCCAGTAATAGGGGATGCCGCGCCGGTCCACGCGCCGTTCCATCTCCAGCGAGGACTGATCGCGGCGGCCCTGCCCCGTGATCTCGATTTTCAACCGCTTCGTCGCCACCTGATCGGGAAAATTGATGTTTATCAGAACGTCATCGGGCCATCCGGTTTTGATCAGTTGCCGGATGATGGGCGGGGCATGCCGTTCCGCGGTGCCCCATTTGACGACAGGTGAATCACTAAACCCCCATGCCTGACTAAGCGAAATGGAGGGGACGCCCAGCACCGTGCCCTCCATCGCCGCGGCAATGGTGCCTGAATAGGTGACGTCGTCCGCCAGATTGGCGCCGCGGTTCACCCCGGACAGGATCAGATCCGGCAAGGTGTCTTTCATGATTTCAGCAATTGCCAGCACCACGCAATCGGTCGGCGTCCCGGACACCGCATATTTACGTTTGGTGACCTGCCGCAAACGTAACGGATCGTGCAGCGTGAGTGAGTGGGACGCGCCGCTCTGTTCAGTTTCCGGGGCGACGATCCATATGTCGTCTGTAAGCTGTTTGGCGATGCGCACGAGGCATTTCATGCCGGGCGCGTTGATGCCATCATCGTTGGACAGCAGCACGCGCAGCTTTTTGGCGGCGGCGATTTTGGGAGTTTTCGCCATGCTACCCGATCACTTCCAGCCCGCCCATATAGGGCCGCAGGGCCTCTGGCACCATCACTAATCCATCCGCCATCTGATAATTTTCCAGGATCGCCACCATGGTCCGCCCAACCGCAAGGCCCGAACCGTTCAGTGTATGCACAAACTGCACGTTTTTATCATCCTTCGCGCGGTAGCGCGCCTGCATCCTGCGCGCCTGAAAATCGCCGCACTGCGAACAGCTTGAGATTTCCCGGAACGCATTCTGCCCTGGCAGCCATACTTCCAGATCATAGGTTTTGCGCGACGCAAACCCCATATCTCCCGTACATAACAGCATCACCCGGTAATGCAGACCCAGCCGTTTCAGCACCTCTTCGGCGCAGGCCGTCATGCGCTCATGTTCAGCATCTGAATTTTCGGGGGTGACAATACTGACCAGTTCCACCTTGGAAAATTGATGCAGCCGTATCATGCCCCGCGTGTCGCGCCCGGCCGCCCCTGCCTCGGCGCGGAAACAGGGCGTGAACGCCGTAACTCGCAGCGGCAATTCGGCTTCGCTGAGGATGCTCTCGCGCACCAGATTGGTCAGCGGCACTTCGGCGGTGGGGATCAGCCACATATTTTCGCCCGCGCGAAACTGATCGTCCGCAAATTTCGGCAATTGCGCCGTGCCGAACATGGCGTCGTCGCGCACCATCAGGGGCGGGGATACTTCCGTGTAGCCAAATTCGCTCGTATGCAGATCAAGCATGAACGCAGCCAGCGCACGTTCCAGTTTCGCCAGCGCGCCTTTCAGCACCACAAACCGCGCGCCCGAAAGTTTGGCCGCGCTTTCAAAATCCATCAGCCCCAGTCTCTCGCCCAGATCAACATGTTCCTTGGGGGTAAAGGAAAATTCCGGCGGCGCGCCGTGACGGCGGATCTCCCTGTTTGAGTTTTCGTCCGCCCCCTGCGGGACGTCCACGAGGGGCAGATTGGGAATCGCGGCCAGCGCCGCCTCAAGTTTAGCGCTGACGGCTAATTCCTGCTTCTCGCCGTCCTGAATTTTCTGCTTCAGATCGGCTACCCCCGCCATCAGCCCATCGGCCGCCGTTGCATCGCCTTTGGCCTTGGCCACACCAATCTGTTTGGAGGCGTCATTACGCGCCTTTTGCCATTCCTGCAATTGCGTCACGCAGGCGCGGCGTTGCGCATCCAGTTGCAGAATAGAACCGGAAAGCGGCGCCAAACCGCGCACGTGCAGCCCGGCGTCAAATTTTTCCGGGTGGTCGCGGATGAACTTCAGATCATGCATGCCTGGGTGAATTCCTGCTGGCGATTCGCCTATCCGGCTTCAGGTTCGCTTCTTTTACGCTCAATCATTTGGACCAGAAAGATCGAAATTTCATAAAGCAGCAGGATCGGCATGGCGAGCGTAATCTGGCTGATGGGATCTGGCGGCGTAAGCACGGCGGCCACGGCGAACACACCGACAATCGCGTAACGCCGCTTTTTTCGCAGGGTCTCACTGCTGACAATTCCCACCCGCCCCAGCAGGGTCAATAGCACGGGCAACTGAAAACACAGCCCAAATGCGAAAATGAACGTCATGACAAGACTGAGATATTCGTCCACCTTGGCTTCAAACTGGATCGGCAGCCCTATCCCGCCCGGACCCCGCTCAAAACCCAGAAAGAATTTCAGCGCCAGCGGCATCACCATATAATAAACCAGCCCCGCGCCAAGCAGGAACAATATCGGCGTCGCCGCCAGAAACGGCAGAAAGGCGCGCCGTTCGTTACGGTAGAGGCCCGGCGCGGCAAAGGCGTACACCTGTACTGCGATAAACGGAAACGACAGGCACAGGGCGCCGAACATACCGACCTTTACATAGGTGAAAAAGATTTCCTGCAGGGCCGTGGCAATCAGCCGCCGGTTGCCGCCGGGCGTCGCATTCGCATAGGGCTGCACCAGAAATGCGTAAATCTCTTCCGAGAGATAATAGCTGATCCCGAAAGCCACCAGAAAAAACAACATGGATTTGATCAAGCGGGCGCGCAATTCGATCAAATGATCAAGCAAAGGCACGCTGCTGGCGTCTATATCGTCCTGACTCATATAATTTTTACCGGCCGCGCCGGATATCTGGGTGGAAATCTGGCCGGGTCAATCCGGAGCCGCATGGTGACGCGACGGCGCATCAGCCCGCCGCGCAATGTCCGGGGGGGCAATCTCCACTGAATCGGCAGGCTTGCCATCGATACGAAACGGGTCCAGAGGCCGTCTGAAGGTATCGATATCCCGGCGCAAGGCGTCCAGTTCGGCTTCGCGTCCCATTTCCTCGATACTGTTTTGAAACTCACGCGCCATGCGCCGCGCCTTGCCCATCCAGTGGCCAATGCCGCGCATCAGTTCCGGTAATTCGCGCGGCCCAACCACAATGACCGCAACGACTGCAATGACCAGCAGCTCCTGCCAACCCACGTCAAACATGGCGAGGCTTAACTCTTGTTGGTTGTGTCATGGTCGCCCTTCAAAAGCGGCGGAGATTCTTCGTCCGCCAGCCCCTTGCGAAAGCTCTTGATGCCCTTGGCGACATCTCCCATCAGATCCGAAATTTTGCCGCGGCCGAATAACAGCACCACCAGCAAGGCGACGATCAGAATGTGCCACATGCTCAGCATTTTATGAAATGACTCCCTTCACAATCTTCAGCCCAATTCAGACGGGCAGTGTGTCAGAATCCGCGCCGTAACACAATCCAACGCTCCCCGGGGGGCGGGCGTCCACCCGGTCCCCATAGCCGAAACGGACGTGATCAATCCTGCCCGTACACGGTAAACCAGAAATATTTACACACCGGCAGGGTCAGCTGTCCTGACGTTCCGCCTCTTTCGGCGCGTCTCTCAAACCTGGTCCAGGCACAATATTGGATGCGGACGGTTCCGGGTTGCCGTCACACTCGGTGCCCGATTGTTGCCGGAGTTCGGGCAAGGCATCGCCAGGATCAAGGGGATCTTCGTCGTCCTGCACGGCATCAGGGTCCGGGGGCGTGATCTGGAAACCTGAGGGCAGTTGCATATCCAACAGGCCCGCTGCCCTCAGTTCTTCAAGCCCTGGCAGATCCTTTAACGATTCCAGGCCAAAATGGGTCTCAAAGGCCTCTGTGGTGCCGAAGGTAAGTGGCCGGCCGGGGCTGCGCCGTCGGCCGCGCGGGCGTATCCATTCTGTTTCAAGTAACAGCTCGAGCGTCCCCCTGCTTACGGAAACCCCCCGGATATCCTCTATTTCAGCCCGGGTTACCGGCTGGTGATAGGCAATGATCGCCAGGGTTTCTATCGCAGCGCGCGAAAGGCGGCGGTCGCGCTCGGTTTCACGGCGCAACAAAAACGCCAGATCGGGCGCCGTGCGAAATGCCCATTTGCCGGCGACACGCACCAGATTGACGCCCCGCCGGGAATAATCCTCCACCAGTTCCGCCAGCAAGGCCGCCACCTCCACGCCTGCCGGAAGGCGCAGCGCCAGCGCCGCTTCATCGAGCGGCTCCGAGGCCGCGAACAGCAACGCCTCGACGGTCCGCCGGTGCAACGGGCTGTCCGGGCGCAGCACCGAGACATTGGAACCCACCGCCAGCGCCTCTGTGTCGTCTGCATTACTCATGGGCGCGATCCATTTATTCAGTCTTCCGCTCTGGTTGAAATGCGTCCGCGAATATGAATGGGGCCAAAGGCCTCGCTCTGCTGTATTTCCGCGAGACCTGACCGCACCATCTCCAGTGTGGCCGAAAATGTAACCGCCAGCGCCGAACGTACCGCGCCTGTCTGGTGATAATCTTCTGGCAGAAAGCGCTCCAGCGTCACCCAGTCCGGAACCATGCCCAACAACCGGCGCACCCGTCCAAGGGCCTCTTCTATGGAATATAGCGCGGGCGGCTTGATATGAACGGGTTCCACCGCAATACTCCGGGCCCGTCCTTCGGAATAGGCTTTCAGCAATTCATACCAGGACAGAACATAGCGCGGGCGATTTACGACGCGAACGCCCTCCGGCATTCCGCGCGCAAACACGTCGCGTCCCAATCTGTCGCGCCCCAGTAAATGCGCCGCCGCATTGCGCATCGCCTCCAGCCTTTGCAGGCGGTACGCCAGGATTGCCGCCATTTCCTCTCCGCTGGGCCCATCCTCGCCAGGCTCCGGCGGCAGTAACAGGCGCGATTTTAGATAGGCCAGCCAGGCGGCCATGACCAGATAATCGGCGGCCAGTTCCAGCCGTAACAGCCGGGCATTTTCAATGAACTGAATGAACTGCTCGGCCAGTGCGAGAATCGAGATTGACATCAAATCAACCCTTTGGGTCCGCGCCAGGCTCAACAGCACGTCCAGCGGCCCTTCAAACCCTTCCAGATCGACGATCATCGCGTCCTCGTGCGATCCGGCGGATGAGTGGCGGGCCTGCACCGGCAGCGCCGGCAAATCCGCATCGTCTGATATGGTCTCGAATGCACTCAATGCCAATGGTCCGTATGGTGTTGCAGCGCAGCGCGGAGCAAACTGATTACCGCGACTCGTCTGTCTTGCGCTGATGTCTTTATACACGCCGCCGGGCTAGGACTCCAGCAGCGACACCAGTCTTTGCACCGCCGCCTGCGCGTCAAACTTATCCGGCATTCGAAGCTGCGCCAAAGCGGCCGCACAACGCCGCGCCGCCTGTCCAGAGAGTGCCGGCGCTTCCTTGATCACTTCCCGCATTTCCGACAGGACACCGCTGCAATGCAGCAGCACGTCACAGCCTGCCGCCAC
>SHWM01000051.1 GCA_009693835.1 Alphaproteobacteria bacterium | reverse complement strand
TTCGATTTCTATTGCGACATCAAGAATATCTCGGTCCGCAAGGGATCGTTTGCCTGAACCAGGGAGGGGTGAATGTCTGTACTGAAAGGACCGCGTGAGGAATGGCGGCGCATCCTGCATGAAGGCGCGCCGGTCTGGGTCCGACCGGAAGGCGATCGCCTACGGCTCGGCGACGGGCGCGCGGTGGCGGAGAGCGAGGCGATTTATCTGCCGCCCAGCGATCCCACGAAAATAATTTGTATACATTTGAATTATGAATCCCGCAGGGTGGAGTTCAAGGCCCCTGAGCTGAAGGCGCCTGGCTTTTTCCAGAAGCCCCTGACGACGCTGAATTCGCATCGGGGATTACTGAACCGCCCGGCCTATTGCCAGTATCTGAATTACGAAGGCGAGATTGCGGCCATCGTCGGCAAGCCGATGCGCAACGTGGCGCGCGTCGATGTGTGGGACCATCTGGCCGGGTTCGCCGCCGCCAATGATGTGGGCGCACAGGATTTCCGCGACACGGATGCAGGCTCAATGCTGCGGGTGAAAGGACAGGACGGGTTCTGCCCGATTGGCCCCGGCATCGTGCGCGGTGTGGATATACGCGAACAGACGGTGCGCACCTATGTGAACGGCACATGCGTGCAGGACGGGCCGGTCAGCGAAATGACCTTTCCCATCGACTATATTATGGCCGACCTTTGCCGGTTCATCACCTTCCTGCCCGGCGACGTCGTGCTGACGGGAACGCCCGCCAACTCACGCCCGATGCAGCCCGGCGATCTGGTCGAGGTGGAGGTCAGCCAGATTGGCCGTCTGTCCAACCGGGTGCAGGATATCCCGGTCCCAAAACATGAACTGGGCGCGCAGCCCACCGACAGCGATAATGTGCGCCGCGTGGCGCTGGGTAAATTCTGAAACCGGAATTTACCAGGCGTCCACCATCGGGCGCTTCTTGCCGGCGCGCGGCAGCGGTGCGGGGCTGTTGCGCAGGCCCTGCATGATCCATTTGCGCGTATCCGCCGGATCAATCACGTCATCGATCTCCATATAGTTGGCGGCGTTCAGGGCCTTGCCGTTTTCGTACATTCTGTCTACCAGTTTCTTATAGAGCGCCTGCCGTTCATCCAGGTCGGCGATAGCCGCGAGCTCGTTGCGATAGGCCAGATGCACGGCACCTTCCAGGCCCATCGGCCCGACCTCGCCGGTGGGCCAGGAAACCGCGAAATTTCCGAAATTAATATAGCCGCCCGCCATGGCGATGGCGCCAAGCCCGTACGCCTTGCGCAGCACCACCGTAAATACCGGCACGTCCATTGTGCTGGCGGTAATGAACATGCGCGAAAAATGGCGGACCGTGGCGGTTTTTTCGCTTTCGGGGCCGACCATGAAGCCCGGCGTGTCGCACAGCATCAGCAACGGAATATCGAAAGCATCACAGAGCTGCATGAAACGCGACGCCTTGTCCGCACCCGGAGCATCCACCGCGCCGCCCAGATGCAGCGGATTGTTGGCGATCACGCCGACCGGGCGGCCTTCGATGCGCACCAGCGCCGTCAGCATCCCAATGCCGAAATTCGGGCGCAGTTCCAGCACCGAATCCGTGTCCGCCAGCTTGTGCAGCACCTCCCTGTAATCATAGGCGCGCAGACGGTTTTCGGGCACCAGCGCGCGCAGTTCGCGCTGGTCGGCACAGCTCCAGTCCGTGACCGCTCCCTGAAAATAGGACAGATATTTTTTGGCGACCGCTACCGCTTCGACTTCGTCCTCGACCAGTATGTCAATCACGCCGTTGGGTTCCTGCACCGATACGGGGCCGACATCCTCGGGCTTGAACACGCCCAGACCGCCGCCCTCGATCATGGCCGGGCCCGCCATGCCGATATTGGAATTGCGGGTGGCGATGATGACATCGCAGCAGCCCAGCAGGGCGGCGTTGCCCGCAAAACAGCGCCCTGAATTGATGCCGATCATGGGGATGAGGCCGCTCAGGCGCGCGAAGTGCCAGAAACTGCGCAGCTCCAGCCCGCCGGACCCCACATAATCACTGTCGCCCGGACGTCCGCCGCCGCCTTCGCTGAACAGGATCAGCGGCACGCGCAATTTGTAGGCCAGTTCGAACATGCGGTCTTTCTTGCGATGCGCCATGAATCCCTGGGTCCCTGCGAACACCATATAATCATACGCCAGCACCATGCAGCGGGCTTTTTCCTCGCTGAATTTATCGCCGTTGACCCGCGCGATGCCGGAGACGAAACCATCCGCCGGGCTGATCCTGATCAGTTCCTCGACGGTGCGCCGGGAACGCTGCATCGCCATGATCAGCCCGCCATATTCCACAAAGCTGTCCGGATCAACGAGATCAGCAATATTTTCCCGCGCGGTGCGGCTGCCGGTTTTGCGCCGCCGCGCCACCGAATCCGGGCGCACTTCATCCAGCAGCATGTTGTGACGTTCGATCACTTCCGCCAGATCGGGGCGTATGGCGTCAAGATCGACCTCGGCGATCTCGTCATCTTCCAGCCCTTCAATTTCCATGGGCTGGATGAACATGATTGGATGACCATCGAATATCTGTAATCCCACGGAGACGAGCACCTGATGCACCAGACCGGTGACATGGGCATTGACCACAAGTTCAGCCTTCATCGCCTCGATGACCGCCACCTGCTGCCCGCGCCGGACCTGCTGGCCCTGCGTTACGTCGACACTCACTATCCGCGCCGACATGGGGGCGGTAAGGGCGACGGTGCCAGGAGGCGCGGCAGCGGGTGCCCCCTGCGTCTGCGCCGCCGCGCCCGATTCTGCAAAATACAGATCAGCGTGCGGGGCGTTTGTTGGGGCCAGCAATTCACCGATCCGGTCTTCGATAAAGGTGGTGCTGACATTATTGGCAATCACGTCGGGATGGCGCAGCAGATTGCGCAGAAAGCCAGCATTGGTCGTCACGCCCTCGATGCGCAATTCACACAAGGCCCGGTAGGCCTTCGCCACAGTATCGGCATAATTGGGCGAGCCCGCATGCACAATCAGCTTTGCCAGCAGCGAGTCAAAACTCGAACTGGTGGCATAACCTGCATATCCGAAACTGTCGACACGGACGCCGCGCCCGGATGGCGTTTCGAACACCCGCAGCACACCGCCCGTCGGCTGCGCCTGACCAGCGGCGTTCATGGTTTCCATGTTAATGCGTAATTGCATGGCATGGCCGGATGGGGCGGGAATGCGATCCTGAGTCAGGCCCAGTGCGGACAGGGTGGCGCCAGACGCAATGCGCAGTTGCGCCACCACCAGATCAATTCCGGTGACTTCTTCGGTGACCGTATGTTCGACCTGCAAACGGGCATTGCACTCGATGAAAATAAATTCATCGCCTTCCACCAGAAACTCGAAGGTGCCAAGACCGCGATAACGCGCCCGCGCCGCCATACGCACGGCGGCGTCCAGAATACGCGCGCGCAACGCGGGTTTCAGACTGGGGCAGGGGGCAATCTCGACAAGTTTCTGGTGACGCCGTTGCAGGGTGCATTCACGTTCCCATACGTGGCTGACGGCGCCGCTGCCATCACCGATGATCTGCGCCTCGATGTGCCGCGGCTTGCGCAGCAGACGCTCGGCATAGACATTGCCGTTGCCAAAAAATGATTGCGCCTCGGACTGGCACCGCACAAAAGCCTCGTCCACATCGGCCGCGTTAACGACGGCGCGCATGCCGCGACCGCCGCCGCCCGCGACCGCCTTGATCATGACCGCGCCGCCCGCGCCCAGACTGGCGAAATATTTTTTAATGTCTTCGACGCTGGCCGGGCCGCTGACGCCATCGGCGATGGGCACGCCGCAATCGCGCGCCAGCGCCTTGGCGCTGGATTTGTCGCCAAATAGTTCCAGTGTGTCTGCATCCGGGCCGACAAAGACCAGCCCCGCCTCTGTGCAGGCGCGCGCCAAAGCGGCGTTCTCACTCAAAAATCCATAGCCGGGATGCACCGCATCGCAACCGGCCTGCCTGGCGGTGGCAATAATGCCGGCAATATCCAGATAGGCGGCGGGCCCGGATGCGGCCAGCGCGACGGCGGCGTCGGTTTTGCGGACATGCAGGGAGGACGCGTCGTCGGCGGAATAAACCGATACGGTGCGCAGGCCTAGTTCGGCTGCGGCGCGTGCGATCCGTATCGCGATCTCACCGCGATTGGCGATCAGCAGGGATTTCATGGGGACGTGATCCTGTTGGCTGGGGGAATGTGAATATCAATGTGGCCAGATGATAGCCATATCAGGGTTGGGTGCAAGCAAATGCCGCGCTACCTTGGGCGCTTGCCGATACCAATGCCGCCATCGCTCATAAATACCGTGCCCGTGGTATAGGCGCCGTCGCGGCGCGAGGCCAGCAGCACATAATGGCCGGCATGATTTTCCGGCTGGGCGATAAAACCCAGCGGCGTGGATTTGCCGACGGCGGCGTCAATGCCCGGTAGGGCGGACATCTGCCGGTTCCCCTGACCGGCAACTATGCTTCCGGTCAATGGCGTCAGGGTGCCGCCAGGACCCACCCCGTTCACCCTGACATCGGGGGCCAGTTCATGCGCCAGTGCGCGGATCAGGCCCAGAACGGCGTGCTTCGCCGCCACATAAACGGGGCCGCCGCCACCGGTGAAATAGCTTGACGTGGATGCCGTAAAAATCATGCAGCCTTTCGTCTTGCGCAATTCGGACAAGGCCGTGGCTGCGGCCAGCAGATAGCCCTTGACGTTGACCGCAAAAATCTCGTCGCACATGCCGGCAAGCTGTTCACGGGGCGTACTGTCAAGCGAGGCCATGAAATCCCAGATCCCGGCATTGCCCACCAGCACATCCAGTTTGCCATGCGCCGCCACGGTGTTGGCGACCGCCTTTTCATTGTCGGCAAGCTCACGCACATCGCCGATGGTGACGCTGACATCCTTGTGCGTTTTGGCGACGCTGGCGGCCTGCGCCGCATCGCGCACCAGCACACCTACTTTCGCGCCTTCTTCCAGATAACGGGCGACTACCGCCGCGCCTATTCCGGAGGCGCCTCCGGTCACCAATGCGACCTGTCCCTCAAGCTGTCCCATCACGCCTCCAAATCATATTCTATCGGCCCATCACACGCCCCGGCACATCGGCGCCCGGACATGAACCAAAGCGCAGGCCCCGGATATATATTACTAAATCTGCCTCGGACACACAGGGCGGGACGGGCACCGCAGCCTGGCGCGGTCACCCTTCGGTCATGCAGACGCGGGATCAGCCGAGATCGATATCCAGCCCATAGCCCTTGGCTTCCATGCCGTGGCCAAAAACGTCGCGGGTGTAATGTTCCTGGCTGTTCAGCGCGCCGCGCGCGCCCCATCCCAGTTCCCACAGCCATTTCGACGGGTTGGCGCAGTAGAAGGTGAAGGCCTCGTCATTGCAGTGCATGCCAAGCTGCAACGCCACATCTATCTGGCGCTGACGCACAATGTCATGTGCAATGCCCAGATCCTTCAGGTTCGTATATTCGATCATCAGATGATTGATGCGCTTTTGCATCGGCCCGAGGCCGAACGCCACGGAATGCTGCCGCCCATCGGTGTGCATGAAGACGGGCATAATAACGGCCCCGTTCGGCAGTTTGATCTTGACCTCTGGCGCCCCTTTCAGCCCGAGCAGATTGTAGAATGCGACCGCCGCCGGAATATCCTCCTGGCGTAGAATGCAGTGCCCGAGGCCCTGATCGGCGGTCACGAATTTGCCATGCAGCGGCCGTCCGGGATGAAAGGCCCGATAGCTTTCCACTTCCGGTGAATAAAATATTTCCGTGGGGTTCCCGCCCGGATCGACCATCTTCATCAGCCCGACCACCCGGCGCTCATCCGCCTCGGCGGCGGAGCATATCTCAAACCTGACCTTGGCGGCCCGCAGCCTGTCCGCCATGGCCTCAAACTCATCGGGTCCCTTCACCCGCCAGCCCAGATAGGCCAGATCATCATTGCCCTGGGTGTGCACCGTGATGCGGTGGTGCCAGTTATCCAGCCGCAGATAAAAGCGGTCTTTCTCGCCTTCATCCACCACTTCCATGCCTACAACTTCGCTGGCATAGGCTTTCCAGGCACCTGCATTACTGACCGAGATCCCCATATATCCAAGTTCTGTGACCTGTGTCATAGCCGTTTCTCCCCATGCAATTTTGGTTTTTCTGGAGTGAAATCTATCGCCTGACGGCGGCCAAGGAAAGCGCATTATTGCTTCCTGCGAAACGTGTTGCACCCGCTGGCGGCGCACTGTTACTCTTGTTGGGTCAAAAGAGGCTGCTAAAGCGGCCCGGTAGGCATCGGTTTCACCAAGGTATAGAGGTGGACCTGTTCAGGGAGAAGATCAGATATGACCGGCACCTTGCTCACGCCCGAAAACCTGCTTCAGCTTAAAGACCGGATTTCCGGACTGCTCATCAATGACCCCGCCGGTCAGCAGTACAAACTGGACCGCGACGTATTCCGGGATGAAACCATCTTTGAACTGGAAATGAAGTATATTTTTGAGGGCAACTGGGTGTTTGCCGCGCATGAAAGCCAGCTGGCGAAACCCAATGATTTTCTTACCACCACAATTGGCCGCCAGCCGGTCGTGCTGACCCGCATGGCGAATGGAGAAATTGGCGGCTTTCTGAATGTGTGCGCGCATCGCGGCGCACGCGTGTGCCGCGAGAAATCGGGCAATAAAAAGGTTATCGTCTGCGGCTTTCATGGCTGGAGCTACGACAGCGCCGGGACGCTGATTAATGTAACGGACGAAAAACAGGGCGCCTATCCCGAAAGTTTTGACCGCAGTAAACTTGGGCTTACGCCAATTGCCCGCGTGGAAAATTATCGCGGCTTTATTTTCGCCAGCCTTAACCCGGACGTGCTTCCACTCACCGAATATCTGGCGGGATCAAAGACCTTCATTGATCTGTTTGTCGATCAGTCGCCAACCGGCAAGAATGAACTGCTGCGGGGCGTGACGCGGTACACTTACAAGGGCAACTGGAAGCTGCAGATGGAAAATGGCCTTGATGGCTATCATGCTGGCCCGGTGCATGCGAGCTATATCCTGACCGCCATGCGCCGCGTGACGGGCGAATCCAAAAATGATACGAAGGTGATTGATCTCACCAATATTAACCGGGGCGGCGGCGGCTTCTTCGTGTTCGAGCATGGTCATACGGTTCTGTGGATTGACTACCCGAATTACAAGGACCGTCCAAATTACGAATTTTATGAGGACTATCAGAAAAAGTTCGGCGCGCAGACGACTTTCTGGATGTGCGAGCGTCTGCGCAACATGCTGCTGTTTCCCAATGTGTTTCTGATGGACCAGACCAGCACCCAGATCCGCATTATCCGTCCGGTCTCGGTGGATGAAACCGAAATCACCACTTACTGCATTGCACCGGTGGGTGAAAGTGACGCGGCGCGCGCCCGGCGCATCCGGCAGTATGAGGATTTCTTTAACGCCAGCGGCATGGCCACGCCGGACGATCTGACGGAATTCAATAATTGCCAGATCGGTTTTAATGGCCGCGCCGCACAGTATAGTGATCTTTCGCGGGGCGCGGGGCGCTGGATCAAGGGCGTCAATGAAGACGGCCCCAAGCTTGGCTTCGACGCGGTTATGACGGGGCTGGAAATGGCGGATGAGGGGCTTTATATCGCCATTCACGATGACTGGATGTCGCGCATGAATGTGGCGCTGGCAAAAGAGCTGGCGGCCCCGTGAGCGCCAATTCCGATCAGTGGGGCTCGGTCACCAGATTTCTGGGGCTGGAGGCGCTCTGTCTCGACACCAAAAACTGGGATGCGTGGATTGAGCTTTATGCCGAGGACGCGGTGTACTGGGTTCCCGCGTGGGATGATGACGGCAAGCCAACGAAGGACCCGCAGCGTGAAATATCCCTGATTTACTATGCCAACCGGGGCGGGCTTGAAGACCGTATATTCCGCATCCGGACAGGCCGGTCCGCGTCTGCGTCGAATGCGCCTGCCCGCACATCGCACATCGCGCAGCTTCTGCAGATTGAGGCGCGCGGCAATCACACCTATGCCCGCACCAACTGGACAGTGCATTCGTTCAAGGAGAACGTCACGATCACCTATTATGGATGGGCGGAATACGAGCTTGCGCCCCATGGCGATAGCTGGCGCATAAAGCGGCGCGTGGCTCACGTGCTGAACGATGTCGCCGACACGGTGCTTGATTTTTACATGATCTGACGGGTGTTCCGGGAACGGAGCAATAATTAAATCGCGGGGACTAAACATGCCAGGTGCCTCAAAAAACCGCCCCATTATTGCAACCAGTATCGGCGAACCTGCAGGTATTGGCCCGGAGATACTCGCCAAGGCCTGGGCGACCGGCGAGGTCCATAAACTTGCACGGCCGGTGCTGATCGGCAGCCAGCACGCCATGCGCCGGGGGATGGAAATTGCGGCTGTGCGGGCCAGGTTGCGCGTCATTGACAGCCTGGAGGATCTCAGCGATACGCCTGATGTCATCGACATCATGGATTCTGGCGTCCTCAGCGCCAGCGACATTGTTCCCGGCAGGGACACGCTTGCAGGCGGGATAGCCAGCGCCGCGTGGATGCAGCAGGCAGACGATCTGGCGCGCAGCGGCCAGGCGGCCGCGTCCGTGTTCGCGCCGATCAGCTCCGGCTCGCTGAAAATGGCGAACAAACTCGACGCGGTTATCTCCATCAATCCCGGCGAAAGCTACCTGTTTTTGATGTCCGGGCCGTTGCGGGTGATGCATCTGACCGATCATATGCCGCTGCGCAAGGTATGCGAGGTGATCAGCGAGGATCTGGCGCTATCTGCGCTGCGTACGCTTGACGCTACGATGCGCAAATGGGGGGTGGCGGAACCCCACATCATTGTGGCGGGCCTCAATCCGCACGCGATGGGACAGGAAGAAACCATGGCGCTGGAGCCAGCCGTCGCCCGGGCCAAAGCCGATGGCATTCATGTCGAAGGCCCGATGAGCCCCGACTCCGTCTTCCGGCACTGTATTGACGGGAAATATGATGTGGTGCTGGCTATGTACCATGATCAGGGCCATATCCCCATCAAGACCTGGGGCTTTTCCGGCAATTGCGTGGTGATCATCGGCCCGCCTTTTCTTAACATGTCCGTGGCGCATGGCACGGCCTATGACATTGTGGGCAAGGGGGTAGCCGACCCGAAAATGATACTCAGCGCCATGTGCACGGCGGCGTCCCTGGGGGCGGGCAAGGGCTTTATAAAGGAGGGCGTCATAAAAGAGGCCGTCGCATGAAGAACCTGCCAGCAGATTCGATTACCGGGGCCTCTCCCACCGCCGTTGATTTCCGCTATTACCGGGACCCGGAAATATTCGAGGCGGAGCAGCGCCACATCTATGCAGGGCCGACCTGGAGCTATCTGGGCCTGGAGGCGGAACTTCCCAATCCCGGCGATTTCATCGCAAGCATTATCGGCGCCGTTCCCGTCGTACTGACGCGCGGGCCGCAGGGCGCGTTGCATGGCTGGGTGAACCGTTGCGCCCATAAGGGGGCGATGGTGTGCCGCAGGCAAAGGGGCAATGCAAAGGACGGGTCTTTTGTCTGTGTTTATCATCAGTGGGCGTATGACGCGGAAGGCAATCTGGCGGGCGCGCCGTTTCAGCGCGGCGTGCGGGGCCAAGGTGGATATGCGGCGGATTTCGACAGGGCCGAGCATGGATTGCAGAAAGTGCGGGTCGCTTCGCTTTCCGGCATGGTGTTCGGTACCCTCAGTGACAGCGCACCGCCACTGGAAAGCTTTCTGGGCGAAGTGATGTGCGCGAATGTCCGGCGCGTTCTCAATCGCCCCATCCGCATTCTGGGTTATGCCCGGCAGATGATGGCCGGCAACTGGAAGCTTTATTCCGAAAACAGCCGCGACAGCTATCATGGCGGGCTGCTGCATCTGTTCTATCCGACCTTTGGCATTTACCGCCCCAGCCAGGACAGCCAGGGGGAAATAGACACAAATGGGTTCCACAGCCTGTTCAGCGTGTTCAAATCCAGCACCGCCATCGACTATAAAAATTTCAGCAGCGAAGCCAATCGTGAGATGAAAGGCGCCGCCACCCTGCAGGACGCGCGGGTCATTCAGTACAAGCCCGATATTGCCGATAATGTGGCGCTCAGCATTCAGTCGCTGTTTCCATCCGTGGTGCTGCAGCAGATCCAGAACACCCTGGCGGCGCGTCAGGTGATCGCCCGGGCGGTCGATCAGACGGAACTGATCTGGACCTATTTCGGATATGCCGATGATGACGCCGAAATGACGCGGCATCGCATTCGCAATCTCAATCTGGTCGGCCCGGCGGGCTATATTTCCATGGAAGACGGGGAAGCGGTCGAATTATGCCAGAATGGCACGGCCGGCAGCGACGGCGCGCGCAGCTATGTTGCGATGGGGAACGAGGGCGGCATCCTTCTGCATGTCGCCCCCCTCGGCATGGATGAAAACAATGTGCGGGGCTTCTGGAAGGGATATTTTGAACTGATGCGCGGCTGGGATCAGGTTAATGCCCGACCTTGATCATATCCGCCGGGCCGTGAATGTCCTGAATACTGAATATGCGCATTGCATCGATGATGATGAACTAGAACGCTGGCCGGATTTTTTTACCGAGGACTGTGAGTATCAGATAATCGGCCGCGAAAATGTCGAGGCGGGCCTGCCAGCCGCGATCATGTTCTGCGATAGCCGGGGAATGCTGATCGACAGGGTGGTGGCGCTGCGCAAGGCGAATGTTTACCCCGAACACGTATCACGGCATCTCGTGGGCCATTGCCGGATAACGGAGGTGAAAGGCGATCTGATCCGCTCGGAAGCTAATTATGTCGTGTTTCAGACCCGGCTGGATGGCGAGACCAGAATTTTCAATGCCGGGAAATATGTCGATGAAATTGTGTCTTCAGGTGAGACGCCTAAATTCCGCCGCCGTTCCTGCATCTATGATACGCACCGCATTCAGACCCTGCTGGTGACGCCAATCTGAAAAATATTACCAGTCAGGATGGGGTGCCATCCGCCCGGCATCAAGTACCAGTTGAATAGAAAAACAGAAAGTGTAGAGGAGACTAAATTGCAACAGCCGGAAATCGGGAGCAGCATCACCGCTGGCGGGATAAAAACCAATTACCATGATGTGGGTTCCGGCGCGCCGCTGGTGCTGATTCATGGTTCCGGCCCGGGCGTGAGCGCCTATGCAAACTGGCGGCTGAACATGCCGGCGCTGGGGGAAAGTTTTCGTGTGCTGGCCCCGGACATGCTGGGCTTTGGTTACACCGAATGGCCAAGGGAGCCGATCCGCCACATATCGGTGTGGGTCCGGCACATGGCGGCGTTTCTGGATGCGCTGAAACTGGACAAGGTTTCCTTTGTCGGCAATTCCTTCGGCGGCGCGCTGACGCTTGCCTTTATGATTGCGCATCCCGACAGGGTGCATCGCGCGGTTCTGATGGGGGCAGCCGGGCTTTCATTCCCCATCACCGAGGCGCTGGATTATGTCTGGGGCTACACGCCCTCGATCGAAAAGATGAGGCGCGCCGTGCAATATCTGGCCAATGACCAGTCGCGCCTGACCGATGATCTGATAAAATCACGCTACGAGGCAAGCATCCGCCCTGGCGTGTTTGAGGCCTATTCCGCCCTGTTCGGAGAGACGCCCCGTCAGAAACATATTGAAATGCTGGCCAGCGACCCGGCAAAGGCCGCGGCATTGCCCCATGAAGTGCTTATACTGCACGGCAAGGAAGATCAGGTCATTCCGCTGGACGTGTCGATGCGCCTGCATGCGCTGCTGAAACGCGCCGATGCGGTGTATCTGGGCGATTGCGGCCATTGGGTTCAGATCGAACGGATGGGCACCTTCAACCGGCTGGTGACGGCCTTCATCAAAAATGGGCTCGCGGGCTAACAGATTGGGGAGTTGATCATGGCAGTGACAGGTGTTTTGCGGCCCGGCTTTGTGCAGATGCGGGTGATGGATCTGGAGGCGGCAATCATCCATTACCGGGACCGGATTGGTCTTGAAATGTCCGGCGAACCGGTGGATGGGCGGGCCTACTTGCGCGGCTTTGACGAATTTGACCGGCACAGCATTGTGCTGCGCGAGGCGAAGCAGCCTGGGTTGGACATGATGGCCTTCAAGGTGCGCAGCGATAATGATCTTGATCGTTTCGCCGGCCGCCTGAATGGGATGGGGGTCAAGGTGGAAACGGTTCCCGCTGGCGAACAGCCGGGGGTGGGACGGCGCATCCGGTTCGTTACGCCCACAAAACACACGATTGATCTGTATACGGAGATGGCGCTGGCCAAGGAAGGGCCGATGATCAGCAATCCCGATCTATGGCATAAGGAGCCGCGCGGCATGCGGGCGACGCGGTTTGATCATTGTGCCCTGTCCGGGATAGATATTGACGGTTCGGCGAAAATTTTTACCGACGCGCTGGATTTTGAGATTTCCGAGCGCGCCGTTGACGAGCCAAGCAACACGCGTCTGGCGATCTTTCTGACCTGCAGCAACAAGGCGCATGATGTGGCGTTTCTGGGCCACGGCGAAGATGGCAAACTGCATCATGCATCTTTCCTGCTGGAATCCTGGCACGATGTGGGACATGCGGCGGATGTTATTGCGCGGTATCAGATTTCGCGCGATATTGGACCCACCCGGCATGGCATTACGCGCGGCCAGACGATTTATTTCTTCGATCCGTCCGGCAATCGCAACGAAACCTTCGCCGGCGGTTACCAGTATTATCCCGACAATCCGTTGCGTGAATGGAGTTCGGATCAGGCCGGCAAGGGAATTTTCTACTATGAAGGCCGCCTGAACGACACCTTCCTGACCGCACTGACCTGAGGAGACAAGTCTATGAGCGCTACTGTAAATCTGACCACAATATCAGCCGAGGCCGCTCATGCCGCCGTCGGGGCGGCCGTGGCGCATGCCCGCAGCCTGGGCATCAATGTTGCTGCTGTCGTCATCGACAGCACCGGGCAGATGGCGGCGTTTTTGCGCACCAGCGGCGCGCCCTTTCACTCAAGCGGCATTGCCGAGGACAAGGCCTTTACCGCCGCCAGTTTCAAGGTGCCGAGTGACGCCATGTTCGGCGCGATTTCCGGCAACCCTGCTTTGGTGGCAGGTATTCCCTCGCGGCCGCGCATCGCCATGTTCGGCGGCGGGCTGCCCGTGAAGGCCGGGGATGGCGTGATTGGCGCCATTGGCGTTTCCGGCGGCAGCGAGGCGCAGGATGTGGAATGCGCCAAGGCGGGTCTTGCGGCAGTCGCCGCGATGGCGGGCTGAATCGGAGCAGATGTCAAATCATGACCACTAAACTCGATCCCGGCGTGATTGAAAAGGCGGCGGAGATGTTGCGTCGCGCACAGGACACCGCCACGCCCTGCGCGCCCCTGCGTGACATGATTTCCGCTGGCGGGCTCGATGCCGCCTATGCAGTGCAGAATGCCAATACCAATTACTGGCTGTCCAAGGGCCGCCGGCTGGTTGGACGCAAGGCGGGCCTCACGTCGCTATCCGTACAGAAGCAACTGGGTGTGGATCAGCCCGACTATGGCATGCTGTTTGCGGACATGGACGTGCCGGAAGGCCAGCCTATCAGCCTGCGCAAGGTGTTGCAGCCGAAGGTTGAGGCCGAAATCGCCATGATCATCGGCCGCGATCTGGACCAGCCCGACGTCACAACCGCCGAAATGATCCGTGCGATTGAATATGCCCTGCCAGCCATCGAGGTCGTGGCCAGCCGCATCGCCAACTGGGATATCAGGGTATGGGACACTATTGCCGATAACGCTTCGGCGGGCGTGTTTGTGCTGGGCGCCGAACCCCGCAAGCTCGAGAATGTCGATCTGCGCTATTGCGGCATGGTGATGGAATGCCGCGGCGAACAATTATCCGTGGGCGCGGGCGTGGCGTGCCTTGGCAATCCTGTCAGTTCGGCGCTCTGGCTCGCGCAGGTGATGGCGCGCGAGGGGCGGCCTTTCCGCGAAGGCGATGTGATTCTGACCGGCGCGCTGGGGCCGATGGCGACGGTAAAGGCAGGCGATGTCATGCAGGCGCGGATCAACGGCCTTGGCGCCGTGCAGGCGATTTTTGAAGCTGGAGAATGAATCCGATGAACGCCCTGCTCACAGGTCTCGCCGACCGTCTTGATGACGCCCTGCTCAAGCATAAGGCGGTGCCGCAAATTACCATTGAACATCCCACACTGAGTCTTGCGGATGCCTATGCGATCCAGTCGCTGCTGGTTCACCGGCGTCTGCAACGCGGCGAACGCCGCATGGGCATGAAAATGGGGCTGACCAGCCGCGCCAAGATGCAGCAGGTGGGCGTCAATGAAATGTCCTGGGGGCGTCTGACCAACGCCATGCTTCTGGAAGAAGGCGGGCTTGTCGCGCGCGATGCGTATATTCATCCACGCCTGGAGCCCGAACTGGCGTTTTTGATCGGCAAGCCGCTCTCCGGGATAGTCACTGCCGCGCAGGCGCTGGCGGCTGTGGATGGCGTGGCGCCAGCCATGGAACTGATCGACAGCCGGTACCGCGATTTCAAATTCACGCTCAATGATGTGGTGGCGGATAATTCGTCCTCTGCGGGGCTGGTGATCGGATCCTGGTGCAGCGCCGAACAGGACCTGACCAATCTTGGCGTCGTGCTGGAGGTGAATGGCAGGGTAATTGATACCGCTTCGACCGCCGCTATTCTGGGTAATCCCGTGCGCTCGCTGGTTGCGGCGGCGCGGCTGGCGGGGGAGGCCGGGGAAACATTGCACCCCGGAGATATTATCATGTCCGGCGGCATCACTGCCGCGCATACGATATCGCCCGGTGAAACCGTCCGCGCGACCCTGCAAAATCTTGGATTTGTCAGCATATCCGTAACCTGAGGAGATGAAAACATGCCGATCATTGATGTAACCTTGCTGGAAGGCCGCAGCGCCGGGGATAAAAACAGACTAATCGCTGAATTGACCGATGGCGTGGAACGCGCGCTGAATGCGCCCCGCGAAACCATTCGCGTGATTATCCGTGAGGTGCCGGCGGCGCATTTCGCGGTGGCGGGTGTGACCAAGGCACAATCGGCGGCGGTGGCCAAAGCGGCGGAATGAGGCGGACGGGTCAGTTCCGGATCACTATCCTGGGCGGCGAAACAGGTTTTGCCTGTGCCCCCGGCGAGCGGGTTCTTGTGGCGATGGAGCAGGTGGGGCTGCGCTGTATCCCGGTGGGCTGCCGGGGCGGCGGGTGCGGTCTCTGCCGCGTCCGGGCATGCGAGGGAAATTACAGGACCGGCCGAATGAGTGCAGCGCATATCACGGAGCAGGATGAGGCGAGTAACCATGCGCTGGCCTGCCAGTTATATCCGCTTTCGGATTTGGTGCTTCAATGCGCCAGGAAATAGTCTGCCGTCCCGGAGCCATGAAAGGATGACTTAATCCATGTTTGAACAACCTGCCGACTTTCGCGCCGAATGTGACGCGCTCTACGCCATTCTGACACCCCTGAAGGATGCGGATTTTGCGCAGGCCGGACAGTTCAAGGGCTGGACGATCAACGAGGTGCTGGGGCATCTGCATATGTGGAACCATGCCGCCGATCTGGGCCTGAACGCGCCAGACGAATTTGACGCGATGGGCAGGAGCCTCACCGCAGCGATGCGGACGAAAAAGCCGGTGCGGGAGCTGGAGGCCGAGTGGCGGGGCGGCATTGCGGGCCACGCCCTGCTGGAAGCATGGCGTGGCCTGTACACGGATATGGCCGCGCGCTTTGCAGGCGCCGATCCAAAACACCGCGTCAAATGGTTCGGCCCGGACATGAGCGTGCGGTCCAGCATCACGGCACGGCAGATGGAAACCTGGGCGCATGGCCAGGCGGTTTACGATCTGCTGGGAGTTCACCGGGTTGACGCGGACCGTATACGGAATATCGGGATGCTGGCGGTCAATACGTTCGGCTGGTGCTTTTCCATTCGGGGCCTGCCGGTTCCCGGAACGCCGCCGCATGTGCGGTTGACCCTGCCATCCGGTGCGCAATGGAAATGGTTTGAGGCGTCGGAAGACAGTTTCATCGAGGGTAACGCTACCGAATTCTGTCAGGTTGCAGCGCAGGTGCGCAACGTCGCTGATACAGGTCTCAAGGTGGCGGGCGCCACGGCGCAGCACTGGATGTCCATTGCGCAATGTTTTGCCGGGCCGCCCGAACCACCGCCATTGCCAGGCAGCAGGTTTGTCAGGGCTGTTTAATCAGGTACGCGCCCGGCGGAAATGCTGATGCGCGCCTTAATCATCGCGGCGGTCCTGCTGTTTGGCGGCTGCGGCCAAAGTGGCAGTTCAGGCGGCCCGAAAGCCTGTATTGATTTTGCGGGCGCGCCCGAAATGATTCTTATCAGTGGCGGCGTTTTCCGGATGGGCGAGGACCCATATTATCCCGAAGAAGGGCCTGCGCATCTGGAACGTGTGGATGATTTCTGGATAGATGTGCATGAGGTCACAAATGCGCAATTTGAGGCATTTATCAAAGTGACGGGCTATGTGACCATGGCCGAGCAGACCCCGCCGCCCCTGCCAGGTGCACCGTCTGAAATGCTGCTGCCGGGGTCAGCCGTTTTCAGCCTGCCTTCCCCGCAGGATATGCGCTGGTGGCGCTGGGTTGTGGGGGCGCAGTGGCGTCATCCCTCTGGTCCTGCCGAGAGCATAGACGGGCGCGGCGCAGAGCCGGCCGTTCAGATTGCCTATGAGGATGCCGAGGCCTATGCGCGCTGGGCGGGCAAACAGATACCCACAGAGGCGCAATGGGAATATGCCGCACGCGCTGGACAGAAGGCGGGACCAGAACCACTGGATGAAAACGGCGAACCCCAGGCGAATTATTATCAGGGCATCTTTCCGGTCATGGATCAGGGGCTGGATGGCTATCGGTCGCGCGCCCCTGCCGGCTGCTTCAAGCCCAATGCGTTCGGCCTCTACGACATGATTGGCAATGTCTGGGAATGGACGCGCGATGCGGGCGGCGGACACACCGGCGCTTATATCATCAAGGGCGGGTCCTATCTGTGCGCCAGCAATTATTGCGCCCGCTACCGCCCTGCCGCCCGGCAATTTCAGGAACGCGGGCTCGGAACTGACCATATCGGGTTCCGGCTGGTCAGCAGTTCAGACCAAAATAGTGATCGCTGAACCAGACTATCCGTGAACAGGCTTGCCGCAACCGGATTAAAAACTCAGTAGACAGACAATAAAAAACACCCCGGCCACGTTGACCGGGGTGTTTCACAAAAAGCTTATGCTGTCTCTATTGCGCGGCGCGGCTGATTTGACCGACCACCGGCAGGCGTTTGCCGCTGGCGGGCAGCGGGCGCGAACCGGGCTTCACGTCATCGGGACTGGTGAGCCCAAGCTCCTTGGCGTATTTGCGCATCTCGGGCAGGACCTGCGTGCCCAGCAGGCGTAGGCTGGTCAGCGCGTCTTCCTGGGTGACCGGGCCGCCTTCGATGTGCCACAGGATCATGATGCCGGGGCGTATCGTTTCCATGACATGGCGCAGCTTTGGCAACACGGATTTCGGGGTGCCGATAATGAACTGGTTGCTGTCCTGGAAGCCCTTATAGGTTGCCAGCGTTGCCTTTTTTGCGGCCTCAATATCCAGATTCTCGCTATAGCTGACGGTGGCCACCGCCACATCGCCGGTTTCGGGATTAGTGAACGCCTTGGCCAGACGCGCGGTCGCGGCCTTGGAATTATAGCCTGACGGGAACATCCATTCCGGGCGCGCAAAGGCCGCCTGCCCGCCGCCATACTGCCAGGCATGCCCTAATTCCTGGGCCTTTTCTTCGGTTTCGGCGACAACGATCTTTTGCAGATAGCCGAAATTTTCCGGCCCGGCCTGATAGCCCTGCCGTTCCGCCTCGTCGGCGTACATGTCCCACATTTCCACTGTGGGTTCCAGGAACGTCGCCAGCGCCAGATAGGGATAGCGATGCTGCGCGCACCAGATCACTGTCTCAGGGCTGACAAGGCCGGGTATCCAGCACTCCGGCACCGGCTGCTGAAACGGCTTTTGCCACGGATTGACGTGCCGGTAATGATAGTGCTTGCCTTCATAGCGCCACGGTCCGTTGCGGGTCCAGGCCTGCTGAATGAAATCATGCGCTTCGTTGAAACGTTCGCGGTTATAGGTGGGGTTGATATTGTTAGCGATCTGTTCGGAACCGGCGCCGCGCACCCAGCCCGCCACCAGACGCCCGCGCGAAATCATGTCGATCATTGCCAGTTCTTCGGCAAGCCGCAGCGGATCTGTCACCGGCAGCGGGTTGCCCATCAGCGCGATCTTGGCGCGTTTGGTGCGGGACGCCAGTATGGCGGCCTCGACATCCATCACCGCCCCCATGGTGAACGGGTTGGCGTGATGCTCATTCAGCATCAGCACGTCAAAGCCAACTTCTTCGGCGTAAACATACTGATCAAGATAGCGGTGATACAGTTCCGCGCCGATCTTGGGATCGAAATGTTTGTTGGATACGCCAAAGAAGCTGGCGTTGCGATACACTTCGTTTTCCGCAAGGCTGGCATAGGGGCGTTCGGTGAAAGTTCCGATATGCATGGTGATCTCCCTTTGATGGAATTTATCTGCTAGCCAGGAATGTATTCAGCCTGGCCAGAAACGCATCTTTCTTTTCGATCTCGGGCATATGCCCGCATTTGTCCAGCAATTCGAGCTGCGCGCCCTTGATCGCCTTGACGAAAACATCAGCGGTGCTGACGGGGACAATCTTGTCCTCCCTGCCCCATATCACCAGGGTGGGCAATCCTCTTATCCCCTCCAGCAGGCGCGGCAGGCTGGGATTGAACATATAGGGCGCCCAGGCAAGACGCGCGGCTTCGGCGCGGGCGTCTTCCCACATTTCATATTGCTTGGGGCCTGGCTCGCCATAGAGCCTGGAAAGCTCCGGCGCGCCCACGGGATCCGCCACGCTGGCGTCGAGATAATTCTGGGTTGGCGTCGCAAACAGGTCGCGAATTTCGCCGCTGGGCGGGCGGACGCCAAACGGCGCCACCAGCGCCATATGTGAAAACTGCGCCGCATTGTTCACAGCCATTTCGGCGGCGATCCATCCCCCAAGCGAAAAGCCCAGAACGTCCACGGGCGTCAGCGACGCCTCCTGCAGGAAGCGTGAATAAAAGCAGGCCTGATCCCGGATATTCATGATCCAGTCAATGCGGTCGCCCA
>SHWM01000002.1 GCA_009693835.1 Alphaproteobacteria bacterium | reverse complement strand
GATTTTGGAGAGACCATCCGGGATGCTTGGCACAAGGGCCGGACGAAAAATGCGGTTTGGCAGGCCTGATTTCCGGCCTTGCCAGCGGTGCTGTGGCAACCATCGGCGCCATCCTTCTGTAATACTTCCCGTTGGGAGGAAGCGACCCGGCACCGGTATAGCTTTACTTCTATTTTGATGTCAACAAATTTATGTTGCGCTGCACAATTTCCGCTTCGCGCCTACACGAACCATATGCCGTCCACGATCAGCGGGCTGACGCTGTTAAAGTTTTCATCAGAGATGGCGAAGGAGGCCAGTAGATTGGAACGCGCGTAACCTCCATTGAGGCCCACACCGCCGGCATGGTTCATCCAGTAATCCGCCCCCGCCTGGTCCGGAGCACGGTCCAGCACGTTCTGGTAGACCTGATTAAGGAAGGCGGTATTGCTGAGATTGGCGCCATACAGACTAATGAATTCTGGCGACGCTATGAAACTGGCCGCCACGACCGACCCAAAGTCCTGGCCGCGGTCCAATTCGCGTATCCAATAGCCGAGTCCCTCGGCGCCCGGCGCGCGGTCAAACGCGGCGCGGTAGATCAGATACCCCCGTCCGGCATCATCCGTTCTTTGATTATCAAAAGCCAGCACCCCGTCCGTGAATTTGAGGCGCTCAATACCGGTCAACGTATCCGCGCCGTCCCGGGCCGGGACACCGTCGGTAACCGTAATGGCCCCGGACGACCGGGCAACCGTATAAAAGCTGCGCGCGGCGTTATAAACCGAACTATCAATCCCCAGGCCGCCATCAATCACATCATCGCCAATATAGCCGGTAATGACGTTGGCGCCATTACCCCCAGTCAATGTGTCGGCGAACATCGAGCCATAAATGTCCTCGATACTGATCAGGGCATCCATCCCGCCAAGGCCGTCACTTGCCGTGCCCAGCAGCAGATTGACATTTACGCTGGACGTAACGGTCAGGGAAAAATAATTAATGAGATCGGTTCCGCCACGCCCATCGATAACGTCATTACCCGCAAAACTCTGAAACATATTGGGCCCGCCATCGCCCCACAACATGTCGGCGAAGGCCGATCCGTTAATGTCCTCGATATTTCGCAGGGTGTCCGTGCCGCCGAACCCGTCACGGCCAATGCCGGTTTGTAAATCTACATTAACGCCGGAGGGATCCGAAAAATAGCTGGCAACGTCCTCTCCGCCCCGGCCATCCACAACGTCATTGCCTCCATTGCCCCGCAATCCGTTGGGGCCAGCATCTCCAATAAGGGAGTCGTTTGCATCGGCGCCGATGACATTTTCAATACTGATCAGGACACCAACGCCGCCAAAGCCATCTTCCGCGATACCGCGTGTCAGGTCCACCATTACCGGGGAATTGCCGGAACTGGAATAATCGGCGACATCGCCGCCCGTAGGCGTATTGTCGCCGCCATCCAGTGTATCGAAACCGGCGCCGCCAACAAGCCGATCCTGCCCGGCCAATCCCCGCAACGTATCGTTCCCGGGGCCGCCGTCCAAAGTGTCATCGGCGCCAGAACCGGGGAGGATATCGTCACCACTGCCGCCCATATTGGAGGCCCCTAGCGCCCGCCTTTAATTGACACCAGCAAGATGCCTTGCCTGGCGATAATTTATCTAATCCAATATTACATAAATCAAATGCTATTCCGTTGTGATGGACATCACATTTAGTTTACGAAGCCGCAAGAATCATCAAATGATGAGAACCCAGCCTATAACATTGGTGTTAATCAATTCTTGACGAAATCTTGCCCGCTACTCACCAAAATAAGGTTACGTTAATTTTCTGCGGGACCTCTTTGCATCCCGGAGCAGGGCATCCAAACCTCGTACATTACATCACAATATCACCCGGCTATTGCTTATATCCAGCTCACGTATTTTTTTACGCAGCGTATTCCGGTTCAGACCCAGCAGTTCTGCCGCCTTGATCTGATTTCCTCTGGTGGCGACGAGGCAAATTGAAATCAGCGGGCGCTCCACCTCGCGCAAAATCCTGTTATGCAGACCAGAAGGCGGAAGCTGTTCCCCATGATCGGCGAAATACCGGGCAAGATTCCGTTCAACCGCCGCGCTTATGCTGTAATCAGCGGCGGCAGTATCCGCCGCCCCGATCGTGCCGCCACTGTCAGATAGTTCCGTTTCAATGGTTTCCGCGCTGATGACTTCATCTTGATACAGCGCCGCAAGCCGTAATGTCAGATTTTCCAGTTCACGGACATTGCCTGGCCAGCGGTGGCGCTTGAGCCGCTCCAATGCTGCGGCCTCCAGCGTCTTGTGCTGCAGGCCCCCGGCTTCCGCGCGGTTAAGAAAGTGCCGCACCAGATCCGGGATATCCTGTGTGCGCTCGCGTAACGGCGGAAGGCGCATCGGCACCACATTCAACCGGTAGAACAGATCCTCCCTGAACAAGCCCTGCGCAATCTGCTGCCGCAGGTCACGGTTGGTGGCCGCAATAATGCGGACATTGGTGCGCACCGGCGTGCGCCCCCCCACCATCATATACTCCCCTTCCTGCAAAACGCGCAGCAGGCGGGTTTGCGCTTCCAGCGGCATGTCCCCGATTTCGTCAAGAAACAGAGTGCCCCCCTCGGCCTGCTCGAAACGCCCGGACGCACGGCTCGCGGCGCCTGTGAAGGAGCCTTTTTCGTGGCCAAACAATTCACTCTCGATCAGCTCGCGCGGTATCGCCGCCATATTGATGGCCACGAACGGGCCGCTTTTGCGTTTGCCATAATCGTGCAGCGCACGGGCCACCAGCTCCTTTCCGGTGCCGGATTCGCCGTTGATCATCACCGTCAGGTCGGTCCCCATCAGGCGCGCAAGAACACGGTAGATTTCCTGCATGGCGGGCGAGCGGCCAATCAGGGGCAGTTCCTCATCGCCCGGAGCAGCCTCTGTCGTTTCCGCAGGCGTCTGCGTCATTAGCGCGCGTCTGACCACCTTGGTCAATTCGTTGAGATCAAATGGCTTGGGTAAATATTCATAGGCCCCCTTCTGCGCCGCCTTGAGCGCCGTCATGAGCGTATTTTGCGCGCTCATGACGATCACCGGCAGTCCGGGCCGGTGCTTTTTGATGCGCGGCAGCATGTCAAACACATTGCCATCGGGCATCATCACATCGGTGATCAGAAGGTCGCCCACCCCTTCGGACAGCCAGCGCCAAAGATTGGCCAGGTTTCCCGTCGTACGCACTTTGTAACCAAGACGCACAAGCGCCTGGTTCAGGACCGTCCGGATAGTGTTGTCATCATCCGCGACAATGATGGTCTGTGAGGCGTTGGAATTTGAGGGCATGCTCATCGTTTACCACTGTCCAATTTTGTGTGGGGGCGGATAGGCAACAGCGTGCGAAATGTGGTGCGTCTGGGCTGGGCGTCGCATTCAATCATGCCGCCATGATCGCCAATAATCTTGGCCACCAGTGACAGGCCCAATCCGGTTCCGTTCGGCTTGGTGCTGACGAACGGGTCAAACAGATGCGCCCTGATGTCTTCGGCAACACCCGGTCCATTATCGCGCACACACACTTCAAATGGCAGCGCCACGCGGGCGCCTGATCCAGGCAAGGCCAGACGCATCCCGTGGCGAAAGGCGGTCGTCAGCGTAATTTCGCCGCCATTGATCCCGTCCAGGGCTTCGGCTGCATTTTTGACCAGATTCAGAAATACCTGAATCAGCTGATCGCGGTCGCCGATCACTTCTGGCAATGACGGATCATATTCTTCGATAAAACGTATATTTTTCGCAAAACCAGCCTGCGCGATGCGCCGGACATGTTCCAGCACCTGATGAATATTAACTGCGATCTGCTGCGGGGGCCGTTGATCGCCGAAGGCTTCCATGCGATCGACCAGTTCACATATCCGGTCCGTTTCTAGACAGATCAGGCGGGTTAACTGTTTGTCGGCCTCGTTGGCGTTCTGTTCAACAAGCTGGGCGGCCCCCCTGATGCCGGAAAGGGGATTTTTGATCTCATGCGCCAGCAAGCTGGCCATGCCGGTGACCGAACGCACGGCCCCGCGATGCGTCAGTTGCTGATCCATCTTGCGCGCAATGCTGATCTCACGCAGCACGATCAACACTGCGCCGTTTACGTCATTTAGGGGCGCGATCTGAACATCCGCGATCCGTTCGCCAATATGCGGGGTGCTTAAATTGACCTCATATTCCCAGACCGAAATGCCATCCCGGCGGACCTGCTCAACCATCGCCAACACGGGGCTCCCGAAGGGAACCAGCCTGTCGAGCTGCTGATTGTGCAACATGGGCGTACTGGATTTGAAAAATTGCTGCGCCTGCGCGTTGATGAAGGAAATCCTGCCCTGTTCATCCACAGCAATGACCGGTACCGGCATGGCTTCCAGAATCACGGCCGCGCTTGGAAGGGCTGCAGGCCCATTCTGCCGATTATTATGCACTAAATTTCTGGCGGCTTCCGTCATCAGGACGCCATCCTCATCACATGACCGGTGCTGAATTGGTCCAGCGCCTCCAGTACTAAACTTGAACTATCCATCGTCACGAGCTGATCGCGCAGCGGCGGACCATCCGGCACGCGCGCCAGATACCAGCCCAAATGTTTGCGCGCATTGCGCACACCAAGGGCCTCGCCATAATGGGCTATCAGCGCCGCATAATGCTGACGCAGAATAGCCAACCGCTCCGCCAAAGGCGGCGGCGCGAGTTTGCGGCCGGTGGCCAAAAAATGCCGGATCTGCTCTGGAAACCATGGCCGGCCCAAGGCGCCCCGGCCCACCATTACCGCATCCGCGCCAGAGGCCGAGAGTGCGGCCGCCGCATCTTCTTCACAATCAATATCGCCATTTATGACAAGCGGTATGCGCACGGCCTGTTTCACCTGCGCTACAAACGCCCAGTCAGCAGACCCATTGTAAAACTGATTGCGCGTCCGGCCATGCACACTCACCATTTTAACGCCCAGACCCTCGGCGCGCCGCGCCAGTTCCGGCGCATTACGGCTGCTCTCATCCCAGCCTGTCCGCATCTTCAGCGTAACTGGAATTTCCACTGCGGCGACCGTTGCCGCGATCAGGTCCGAGGCGAGATCGAGATCGCGCATCAACGCGGACCCCGAATATCCATTCACCACCTTTTTCGCCGGACATCCCATATTGATGTCGATGATCTCTGCGCCCATATCCGCACATCTTCTGGCGGCTTCGCCCATCCAGTACGCCTCGCAACCGGCAATCTGAATGGCCAGCGGCGTTTCATCATCCGCGCGCTGCAAGCGCCTCTGCCGGGCGGCCGGACGCGACATAATTTCCCTGCTCGCCAGCATTTCGGAATACACTAGACCTACCCCCTGTTCACGGAAAAAACGGCGAGTCGGCAAGTCGGTAATCCCCGACAGTGGCGCCAGAAAAACCGGATGTGAGATGGACAAAGCCCCTAAAGATATGGTCATTTTTTAGGCATTTTACCGCGATGATTAATTTATAAGCATTCTAGCGCTGTAACCTCGTTTCCACAAGCGATTTGTTGCGGTGCACACATTTAGCCCCTGCAGTGCGGTACACTCTATACCCGGTCCCGCAAGTCACTGAAGGATAATATTAAATGCGAATTGCGGCGCTCATCATGGCGGCAGGTAAAGGGGTCCGGGCGGGGGCCGGGCTTCCAAAACAATATAGAAAAATAGCGGGACGGGCCCTGCTGCGCCACACGCTCGACAGGTTCTGTCATCTGCCGGAAATAGGTTCCGTGCAGGTGATCATCAACCCTGATGATGAAGCTCTCTATAACGCCGCGGTAGAAGGCCTGCCGCTGGCCCCTCCCATCGCTGGAGGCGATAGCCGCCAGGAATCCGTCCGGCTGGGGCTTGAGGCGCTGGCTGACCAGCCGCCGGATATTGTATTGATCCATGATGCCGCACGGCCTTTTGTAGACGCCGCCACCCTACAGGCGGTGATCGCCGCATTGGCGGAGGCGGAGGGGGCGATCGCCGCCGTTCCAGTGACGGATAGCGTTAAATTGACGGAAGGGCGGAATATTCTGAAAGGTATCCAGCGAGATGGTTTGTGGCGCGCGCTGACGCCGCAGGGCTTCCATTTTCAGGCCATTCTTGAGGCACACCGCAAGGCCCGCGGGCTGCAAATGACCGATGACGCGTCGGTGGCGGAACATGCCGGAATGACCGTGCGGCTGGTGCAAGGCAATGAGGATAATTTCAAAATCACCCATGAGGAGGATTTTTCCCGGGCGGAACGCCTGCTCTCTGGCGGCAAAATGCTCACGCGCATGGGAATGGGCTATGACGTTCACCGCTTTGAAGCGGGAGACGCAATCATTTTGTGTGGCGTGGAAATCCCCCACTTCCGGAAGCTCGCGGGACACTCGGATGCGGATGTCGGCCTGCATGCGCTCACCGATGCGATACTGGGCGCGATGGCGCTGGGCGATATTGGCCAGCATTTCCCGCCCTCCGACCCGCAATGGAAAGGCGCGCCGTCAGATATTTTCCTGAAACACGCTGCAAAACTGGTCCGCGCGGCGGGGGGCGAAATCATCAATCTGGATGTCACGCTGATATGTGAAGCGCCGCGTATTGCGCCGCATCGGATGCGGATGCAACAGCGCATCGAAGAAATTCTGGAATTGCCGCCAGGACGGGTCAGCGTCAAGGCCACGACCACCGAGGGCCTGGGATTTGCCGGGCGCGGCGAAGGGATTGCGGCGCAAGCCATTGCCGCTATCCGCGCACCCGCATGAAAACAGAATCAATGGCTGATGGTATCCGTTTTTCTCATCCAGCCAGCCTGATCGCCACCTGGTTCGGCAGCGGCCTGTTGCCCGGTGCGCCCGGCACCTGGGGGTCGCTGGCGGCCCTGCCGTTTGCCTGGACCATCAGCAGCCTGACGGGCCCGTGGGGATTGATCATCGCCACAGCCGCCGCCCTGGTATTTGGGACCTGGGCAGCGGGCCGCTACACGCAGGCGGCTGGTCAGAAGGACTGCCAGAAGATCGTCATTGACGAAGTGGCCGGTCAATGGCTGGCGCTGCTGCTTGTACCTCATAGCCTATTGGCCTATCTTACCGCATTCGTTGCGTTCCGTATCTGCGATATACTCAAGCCCTGGCCGGCGAATTGGGCCGACCGCGCCGTTTCCGGCGGCTTCGGGATAATGCTTGATGATGTGATCGCCGGCGCTTACGCATGGTTCCTGATTCAGACAGCCCTCTATCTGATCAGCTAGAGCAGGAGAAGACATGATATTCCCCCTAAAGACACTGAAACTTGCTGAAATGCTATTGGCCGATTGCAAGGCGGCGGGGTTGCGCATCGCCACGGCTGAATCGTGTACGGGAGGGCTGGTGGCGGCCTGTCTATGCTCCATTCCCGGCGCCTCTGCCGTGTTTGACCGGGGATTTGTAACCTACAGCAATGAGTCCAAACGCGATCTTCTTGGAGTGCCGGGGGATCTTATGGCCGATGTCGGCTCTGTCAGCGAGCCGGTTTCCCGGATGATGGCGGAAGGGGCGGTTGAAAACTCCAATGCGCATATGGCCGTCGCAGTGACGGGTGTGGCCGGGCCTGGCGGCGGCACGCGCATGAAGCCGGTGGGGCTGGTGCATGTGGCCGCCGCGCGCGAGCGCAAATCCATTCTGCATGAGCAATTCAATTTCGGTGATATTGGCCGTGAGGAAATACGCATGGAGGCCGTCTATGCGGCGCTGGAGCTTTTGCACCGGCATGTTCAGCGTTAATCCCGCTGCCAGGTCTTTTTGCTGACGATCTGATTAACGCTTGGTGTTCACGTTAACTGAATGAAGATCGGTTTTATTTTTCTGGCGCAGCCGCATCAGATATTTCACAGCCTGCCCATCGCCTGCGCTCTGGCGCTGGATTATCCTGAACTGGAAGTCACCCTGCTGGCGCGCAGCCCCGCGCAAACGCAATATTTGCTCAGCCTTGCCGGCTATTACGGCGCGGAAAATATCGCCACCCTAATGACGCCGCCGCCCTTTTCATGGATATTCGGCGCGCGCAGGGCAGCCGCTCCAAAGAATTTTACCCTGCTATGGAATGCGCGTCGCTATGCAGCCTTCGACGCCCTGGTTATGCCGGAACGCACCAGTTTGCGGTTGCGAAAAATGGGTTTGTGCAAAACAAAATTCATCCACACAACGCATGGCGCAGGCGATGATGAGCGGGACTGGGACACCCGCCTGCGCAAATTTGATCTGGTTCTGTTGCCCGGGCGCAAGCGACGCGATCGTCTGCTCGGCAAAGGTCTGATCCGGCCAGGTCATTATTATGTCTCGGGATATAGCAAATTTGATCTGGTCAGCCGTATGGGCAAGTCAAGGGCGCCACTGTTCAATAATGCGCGCCCTACTGTTCTGTACAACCCGCATCATAATCCGGCGAAAAGTTCCTGGCATAAAATTGGGTTTCAGGTGCTGGATTATTTTTCAAAATCGGAAAGATACAATCTGGTGTTCGCGCCGCATATCAGAATGCGCGACGATGGCACGATTTCAGATGAGGACATGCGCCCCTATCGCAACCATGAAAATATTCTGATTGACCTTGGCAGCGAACGCAGCGTGGACATGACCTACAGCCTCGGGGCCGACATCTATCTCGGCGACTGGAGCAGCCAGGTCTATGAATTTCTTCTGCACCCGCGCCCGGTCCTGTTTCTTAATCCGGATGGCTTCGAATGGCAGGGCAAGGAAGAATATCTGTGGTGGACGCTGGGACAGGTTGTCGAAAATATAGCGCAACTAGAAACGGCCCTGCCCCTCGCCAGGGACGGGCAGGCGCAGTATGAAGGGCTTCAGAAAGCGGCGTTTGACTATACATTTGCAAATTTTACCGAATCTGCCCCCAGACGGGCCGCCTGGGCGATAGCCACATTTCTCAAAAATGGGCGGATAGAAGACGACATGGTCTAGCGTGATTTTCAGCGCGCCAGCGCCGTCCGCGCCGCCTGGGGGTCGAGATCGGAGAAGGCGTCATACTGGCTGAGATAGACCTTGCCGGTCAGTTCTTCCAGAAAGTGGCTGCGCTGTAACTGGTCCATTACAGGGCCCTTGATTTCCGAAAAATGCAAGGTCACGCCTGAATCGCGCAAACGCGCATTGATCGCTTCAAGGCTTTCAAGCGCGCTGGCGTCTATCGAATTTACCGCCGGGCACATCAGCACCACATGCCGGATGGCCGGATTTTCAGCCACAAGGTTCTGCACCTTGTCCTCCAGAAAACGCGCATTGGGGAAATACAGGCTTTCATCGACCCGCAGATTTAGCACCGAGGGGCTGGTCACAACCTTATGCCGCAATATGTTCCTGAAATGCTCTGAACCCGGAACCTGCCCGACAATCGCGCAATGGGGGCGGCTGGTCCTGTAAAGATGGATCAATATGGAAAGCGCCACACCCGACAGAATGCCCAACTCCACGCCAGCCGAAAGCGTAAATATTATGGCCGCAAACATGGCCGCAAAATCTGATTTTGAATATATCCATGTGCGCCGGATGACGCCCAGATCTATCAGCGAGAGCACGGCGACAATGATCGTGGCCGCCAGCGTCGCCTGAGGCAGATAAAATAGCAGGGGTGTCAGATATATGGTCACGAGGGCTATTCCAACTGCCGTAAAAGCCCCGGCAGCGGGTGTTTCCGCACCAGCATCAAAGTTGACCACCGAACGGGCAAACCCGCCGGTCACCGGAAATCCGCCCGAGAAAGCCGATGCGAGGTTGGCCGTGCCCAGCCCAATCAGTTCCTGGTCGAGGACAATGCGCTGACGCCGCTTTGCCGCCAGCGTCTGGGCGACGGAAACCGACTCCACGAAACCGATCACGCTGATCAGCAGCGCGGACCCGGCCAGTCTGTTCCACAGCTCTGGCGAAAGTGAAGGCATTACGGGCGCCGGCAGGCCGCCAGTAATGCTTCCCACAACTCGCACACCTGCACTGTCCAGCCCATAAACCCGGCAAATCAGTGTCGTTATGATAACGGCAATAATAGGGCTGCTTTTGACGATGATATCGGCGCCGCGTGACTTCAGGCCCACCCACAGCAACAGCCCTTTCAGACGGGCGCGGACAAGCACCAGAAACACGATCACAAAACCGCCTATCACCAGAGTTGGCAGATTAATCTTGCCTAACTGCGGAATAAGGCCCTGTGCAATTTCGATCAGATTCTGGCCGCTGCCGCCCACGCCAAGGATATGCTTCAGTTGCCCCGCGGCAATCAGGATGCCCGAGGCTGTAATGAATCCCGTTATAACAGGGTGGGAGAGAAAATTTGCCAGGAAACCCAATCGGAATAGCCCCATCACAATCAGGATCAGGCCGGAAATAAAAGCCAGACAGGTGGCCGCCAGATAATAATCAAAGCTGCCTTGAGCGGCGATATCCCCCGCAGCGACCGCTGTCATCAGCGAGACGACGGCAACCGGACCGACCGCCAGTGTCCGGCTGGTTCCAAAAATCGCATACGCCACCAGTGGCAAGATGCTCGCATAAAGGCCGACCTGGGGAGGCAGGCCCGCGAGCATCGCATAAGCCAGCGATTGCGGGATCAACATCAGCGTGACGATTACGGCCGCGATCAGATCATTGCCAAATGTGTTGCCGCTATATGCCTTTCCCCATTCTAGAATCGGGAAATAGTTTTTCAGCATAATATCTTCCGCTCGCGCCAGTGATATGAGGACGAATCCGATCCGATGATCGTCATAACCAAATCATTGGAAAAGGTTCAAGGGCAGTTTGAGGTAGCTGACCCCATTGGATTCAGCCGGCGGGAAATGACCGGCGCGCATATTTATTTGCACCGATGGCAGGATCATTGCCGGCATGCTCAGCGTGGCGTCGCGGGCGGTGCGCATTTTTACGAATTCCTCTTCGCTGATCCCGTCACGCACATGAACATTGCCGGCCTTTTGGGCGGCAACAGTGGTTTCCCATACAAATTGTTTGCGATCCGGCGTCTGATAGTCATGGCACAGGAAAAGCCGGGTCCCTTCGGGCAAGGCCAGTATCTTGCGGATGGAACGGTATAGGGCGCGTGCGTCCCCGCCGGGAAAGTCAGCCCGGGCCGTGCCATAGTCCGGCATGAACATCGTATCGCCAATAAAGGCTGCATCGCCTGCCACATAGGTCATACAGGCAGGTGTGTGCCCCGGCGTATGCATGGCGCGCAACTCAAGCCCGCCAATGCCTATGCTTTCCCCGTCCTTTATCAATCTATCAAACTGGCTGCCATCCACGGGAAAGTCCGGGCCAGTATGGAAAATCTTCTGGAATACTCCCTGCACGATCGTGACCGGCGCGCCGATGACCGTATTGCCGCCCAATTTTTCATGCAGATAGGGCGCGGCAGTCAGATGGTCCGCATGCACATGGGTCTCAATGATCCATCGCACCTGTAATCCGTGCTCGCGAATATACGCAATAATTCTGTCCGCGTTCTCTGTATGCGTGCGTCCTGACGCGGCGTCAAAATCCAGCACCGAATCTATGATCGCGCACGCCACCGAACCGGGGTCTCGAACAACATAGCTGGCGGTGAAGGTTACGGGATCAAAAAAGCTCTGAACGATCGGCCGCATCACGGACTCCCATTTTACGGTATTTTTTGGTAAAATATAATTGGGGTATGGCCCCCTCTTTGACAAGCATAATAATTGCTATTGTCCGCCCGATTACGCATCCGTCCCTTTGTCCTTCTCCGTCCCCATCGAAGAACCCGTAACCAATCTAAATATTGAAGGAAAAACAATCACTACCAGAATAATTCTGGAGAGATGCATGAACGAGATATAGGCGGTCTGCGAGCCCATCGAAAGGGCGATCAGGCTCATTTCCGCCAGCCCTCCTGGCGCAAGCGCAAGAATCAGCGGTTTTGGCAGATCGCCAATCAGGGGCCCAAAAATGATGCCGACGATGGTCGCTGCAATAACCATCATGAGGCCGGAACCGGCGGCAAACAAAATCGTGCGCCAAACACTGCCAAGAGTCAGACCTGCGAAACGGCAGCCAATGCCCGCGCCAATAACGATCTGCGCCGCCGCAACAACGGGGCCGGGGGGCGCCGCCCTGGTCAACCCGCTGATGTGCAAAATGGCGCTCAGCAGCATCGGCCCCAGCAAGGCCCCCGCAGGCAGCCTCAATCTGGAGGCCAGAGGCACGCCTATGACCGCACAGGCGGACAGCAGCGCCACATCCCAGAATGCGGGCAGACCCGCCGGCCCGGGGGGAAGCGAGGGTATGTTCAGATGTTCTACATAACGGAAATACACGGGAATGGTGCCCACCACGACCAGAATGCGTGTGGCGTGGACAAGACTGATGGTGGCGGGGTTGCCCCCCATGCTTTCGCCCACCATGATCATTTCGGTTAGTCCGCCAGGGGCGCTTGAAAAATAAGCCGTGGCCCTGTCCATGCCGGCGACCCGGCGCAAATAATGATAGCTGAACGTGGTGATCAGCGCCATGAAGCCCATCATTACCCCCATGGATGGAAGCCAATGGACCGCCTGGGCGACGATTTCGGGACGAAAGGAACTGCCCAGCATGATGCCCAGAATAGCCATCATCACCTTGCGCAACGAAAGCGACATTTGTGTCGGCGCGCCCGCCAGACTGGCGATGGTAGTGAAAAACATCGCCCCCAGCATCCAGGCGAGCGGCGTCCCAAACCACGCGAACAGCGCGCCGCCGGAGGCAGCCAAAGCTAGAGTCCCCAAAAGGCGTACACGCAGCGAAGCCCGTTCCAGCGAAAATAATGACATGAAGGAATAAGTCCCGGAAGGCTTCAAAACAGAATGATCCGTTCGGATAACCCGTTTCTCCCGCGAAATCAAAACATTCAGAAAACCGGGCGGATAAGTGGCGCCGTCCCCCGAAAGGGCTGGATCAATCGGTGAACTGTTCCATCAGGATACGCTCATCCAGGTCATGGCCCGCGTCAAAAAGGATGGGCACGGTGATATCCTCGGCCATGGAAACTTCAACCCGCGCCACATCCCGCACCTCCAGCATGTCGGCGACCGCGCTCACCGGGCGCTTGTCCCGCTCCAGAATTTCGAACAGCACCACAGCGCTTTTTGGCAACAAGGCGCCCCGCCAGCGGCGTGGACGAAACGCGCTGATCGGCGTCAATGCCAGTGCGCCCGACTTTATGGGCAGGATTGGCCCATGCGCCGACAAATTATAGGCCGTGCTGCCAGCGGGCGTCGCCACCAGAACGCCGTCGCAATTCAGCTCGTCCAAACGGGCGCGCCCGTCAATGAAGATGCGGATTTTAGCCACCTGCCGGGTGGAGCGGAGCAGCGATACCTCATTGATCGCCAGCCCCTCGAAATTTTCCCCGCGGGCGTCGGTAGCGCGCATGCGCAGAGGATTGAGACAGGTCACCTCCGCCTTGTTCAACCGTTCAGGCAGATTGTCTGCATTATATTCGTTCATCAGAAATCCAAGGGACCCCCGGTTCATGCCATAAATGGGGATATTGCGCGCCATGAACTGATGGATGGTCACCAGCATTTGACCATCGCCGCCCAGGGCGACGATGACATCCGCCTGGTCGGGCGGCGACTCCTTGTATTTTTCGCGCAAAATACGAAGCGCTTTCTGCGCCTTGGGAGAATCGGATGCGACAAGGGAAAATTTCTCATAGGCCATGTTTGACTTGATCGCCTGGGCTCGGCATTACGCCTGGATTATTAGTCTGCAGGGCATAAATACGAAGAAATGAAGACTTTGTCCAATGTTGACCAGACCATGCACCTGGGGAAAGGACCATCAGCGGCGCCATCACAGATCGCGGCGGTAACTGGCCATAAAATCCTTCAACGTATCCAGACCGGCAATGGTGCTGGCAAGCTGGCGGAATGCCACGCCATTATGGGCGCTGGAGCGGCTGATCACATCGAAACTGCCGGCAAACGGAGTAGCGGCCATTTGCGCCTCATACCGGCCGCGTAATTTGTCCAAACCGTCCTGCTGCCCTGCCAGCGCATAGGCAATCGCTGCGCGCATGACCCGCCCTTGCGTGGCCGCATCGATTTCCTTGCCAGCCGCCGGCGCGCCGCCATCCGTCAGTACCTTGTCTACGCTGGCAGCCGCATTGGGCCAATCCTGCGCCGCCCAGTAAATATCGGCGCGCAGAAGATTGGCCTCCGGAACATCCTGCCCTGCAATCAACTCCAGCGCCTTGTCGGGCTTTTTATCCAGCAACTGGATAACCGCCAACCGGACGGCCACCTGGGCCTTCGCCGTGCCCTCCAGACGGTACCGCACCTGGTGATCGAGCAGCTCTATCGCCTCATCCAGCAGATCCACCGCCGCCGCCGGTTGTGGAACTGCCGCCGCCGCCGCTGGTCGAGGAAACGCCGGTTGTGGATGATACACCAGAGATAGAGTTGCAGCAGGTCATGGATGACGTCACCGATGTTTCCAGCCAGACCGATGCGATCCAGGAAGAGGGAGACGCGGACAGCGAGGAAGAAACGGATGAGGCGCTGGCGGAAGCCATCCTGCTGGCGGATAGCGCAACCAATAATCAGTTCGTGCAGGTGATCCAGCCCGAAGATATTGGCGACGCCAGCGATCCCGACGGCGCACCGGTCCTCGCCGCCAACTGCGTGTGTAACTGAAGTCGTGCCGATGAACGGACTGATATCCAACATAATGGAATCGTTCGTAAGCAACTGCTCACCCCACCCCAACCCCCCCAATCAAGGGGAGAGGCTTTTCCTCAGAGTTTAGGAGTTCTCTTCCCCTCCCCCTCGTGGGGAGGGGATAGGTGTGGGGGCGAATGGCGCAAATTGACCGGATAAGAGTCTAGATACTGTCTCTCTCTTTTACTCAGGCAGGCCGGTTCCGTTCCCGCATGCGTTTGAATATTCCCTGCGCGCTAAAAAGCGGGCGCTGGCCGGCATGGGCCATGCCTTCCACAAACACCACGCTGCGGGTGACCCGCGTGACCATACTCTGCCCCACGATCCAGTCACCCGGGCGGGCGATCGATAAAAAATCAGACGTCAGACGAATGGTCAGGGCGCGGGACCGGGTGCTGTTAGCCACCGCATAGCCCATAAGCGCATCCATGAAGGCCACCATCATGCCGCCATGCACGATGCCCGCTGAATTGCAATGCGCACGGCCCGCGCAAAAGGCGCGCCAGCAAATTCCGTCCCCAGAAATTTTCTGATACATCTGCCCATGCGGCGCACTGAAGGGGCTGACGCCGGCATAGGTTTCCCAGCCCAGATCCCTGAAAGCTTCGGCATTCGGGCGGGAAGGCAAACTCGCCTCTGGCAGAAATTTCTGGTTCAAGGCGCGGTCCCAAATATCGGGTGGATGATTTTATCGCCAGGCCTGATGCCAAGCCTAGCGCTCGTGCCGCCATTCACTTCCAGCACCCCAAGCACCGGCCCCTGTGAATCCATGGGCGTCAGCGAACCGGGAACGGTGCGCTCGGTGATATTTACAATACTCCCGTCCGCTCTGATGAACAGCATGTCGAGCGGAATGAGCGTATCTTTCATCCACATACTGACATTTTCACTCTTCGAAAAATCAAACAGCATGCCCGCATCCGCGGCGAGTTCACGGCGGAGCATCAATCCCACCTCGCGGCTATGCGGCGTATTGGCTATTTCCACCTGAAACGCCTGATCACCTTTTGCTGTTCTGACAGTCAGCTGCTGCTTCTGCGCCAGCGCCATGGCGGGCGTCAGCGCGCAGGCCAGCAAAATGAAGACGCGGATCAAGCCTCCTGGAACGGAATATCGGGCCATGGATGAATCGCGCCGTCAGGATTTCACTTCGGAAACCATCTGCCCTTTGGGACCTGCGGCGACACGCACATGCAGGGCCTGGCCAGGCTCGGTTGATTCCCTGCCGCTGCGGCGCAGGGCTTCCATATGCAGGAAGATGTCGGCCGTACTGCCCGCCAGGGTGACAAAGCCATAGCCGCGCGCGCGGTTGAACCATTTAACAACAGCTATCTGATATTCACCTGCGGGACCGGTCTCCCCTAATTCGGATGGCGTGCGTGTGGCGCGGCGCTCGGCATCCACCAACGCCGTGTCGTTGTCGATTTCAATCACGCGCACCACCTGCCAGCCTTTGGGATAGTGGGCGATTTCACAACGGATCATCGCCCCCTGGTAAGCACCGCCAAGACCCGACTGCGCCAGGCAGGATTGATGCAGCATCACATCCCCGCCGCCGCCGTCGGGCACAACGAACCCATATCCTTTTGCCGGATCAAACCACTTCACCGTGCCAGTCAATTCCTGGACAGCCGCGGCCTTTTCCCCGCCCTGGTTATTATTCATTTTAATATCAGCGTTCCCCTGGTAAAGTCGTCCGCTTCACCATGCTTAAAATCGTAACACGGATTTATATTATGGCAAGTTTGCTGATGTTTTTTCGAATTGTCATTTTAACGACGATTCGCATGGGGATTGTCCTGTTTCTGTCCAGACAGTCTTTCGCATCGGCACAGGGTTCAACCGTATGAAGCCATACCAGCGCCGACTCTCCCTGGGCCTGCTGCTCTTCATCCTGTGGATAATCCTGTCAGGACATCTCAATATTGCGTTTCTATCGCTGGGCCTGGCTTCCTGCGCACTGGTAACGTGGCTGGCCGCGCGCATGAACCTGCACACGGACGATATGCCTCGTTTCGCCGACGTGCACCGCACACTCATATATGCCGTCTGGCTGGCCCGGGAGATTTTCATCAGTAACCTTAAAGTGGCCCGCATCATTCTTGACCCCAAATTACCGATCCGGCCGGTACTTTTTTGGGCGCCCGCGACACAGAAAACAGACCTGGGGCGCGTCGTTTTCGCAAACAGCATCACCCTGACCCCGGGTACAATTTCTGTAGAGATAGCAGGATCGGGGCAGGAGATTCTCGTTCATGTCCTGCACGAGGGTTTCAGCTGGGGGCGGGAGAGCTGCGAAATGGATGCGCGAATCGCCGCATTGGGTATGTGAGTATGCTTGCCGCCGGCGTCATCAGCGTACTCGGCGCAATGGTCCTGGCGCTGGTGCGGCTATTTCTCGGACCGAGCACCTATGACAGGGTGCTGGCCGTAAATATGTTTGGCACGAAAGTGATTTTGCTCATTGCCATTTTCGGCTTCCTGACAGGGCGTCCCGATTTTCTCGACATCGCGCTCGCTTACGCCATGATCAATTTTATCAGCACCATCGCTATTCTAAAATTTGCCGGCTACTATAAAATAACAGAGCCAATGACACGCCCGCCCGCCTCTTCCACGATACCTGCGCGGAGACCCGGATAAAATGCAGTTCCTGGTGGATTTTGCCAGTTGGTGCCTCATTTTGGCGGGCAGCGCATTTCTGCTGATTGGCGCAATAGGGGTTATCCGCCTGCCGGATTTTTACACGCGGCTCCATGCGGCTGGCCTGGCAGACGCCATGGGCGCCGGCTTTTTTTTAGCGGGCCTGTTACTGCAGGCCGGAATCGGGATGACAGGGTTGAAACTGGTTCTGATTCTGCTTTTTATTGTCCTTACCTCACCTGTCGCGACCCACGCCCTGATAAATGCGGCCTTTACAGCAAAACTTGATATGCCAACCACCCAGGACAGAACGTCAGAGAAAAACGGAGGAGAGCAGTCATAGAACATTTTGTAAATTTTTCTCTGCTCACGTTTCTTCTTGCCGTCGCAGTAATGATTATCCGTATACAGAATTTGTTTCCGGTGGTCATGCTGAGCGGAGCCTTCAGCCTGTTAAGCGCCGCTCTGTTTGTGAGCATGGATGCGGTGGATGTGGCGTTTACAGAAGCAGCGGTCGGCGCCGGCATTGCGACAGTGCTATATCTTAGCGCGATCTCCCTGACCGGGGCTATTGAGAAACCGCCGTCAGGAAGCCGCGCAATTCCGCTTCTGGTCATGACCGGTCTGGCCGCAATGCTGCTTTACGGCACGGCGGACATGCCTGCCTATGGGGACGCGAACGCTCCCGCACATATCCATCTCATGCCCGAATATATTACCGGCACGCGCACACAGATCGGTATCCCTAATATTGTCAGCTCTATACTGGCCAGTTACCGCGGGTTCGATACGCTCGGCGAAACGGGTGTCATTTTTACTGCAGGCGCGGGCGTCCTTCTCCTGCTCCGGCGAGGGCGGCCCCGGCGCGAATTGGCAAACCAAGGGGGGAATGAGTGAAGCATCATCTCATTCTTCTGATGGCGGCAAAACTAATGATCCCGCCCATCTTGCTATTCGCGCTTTATGTGCAGTTTCATGGCGATTACGGACCGGGAGGCGGGTTTCAGGCGGGGGTAATCTTCGCCTCGGCCTTTATTCTTTATGGCCTGGTCTTCGGCCTGGACGAATTACGCCGCGTCGCGCCGCTCTCGGCAGTTACAAAACTAATGGCGGCGGGCTGGGGCCTGTATATAGGTGTTGGCTATGCCGGCGTGGCGACGGGCGGTATGTTTCTGGATTACGGTCGATTGTCGTCTGACCCGATCGCGGGTCAGCACACAGGAATATTCCTGGTTGAACTTGGCGTCGGGATGGCGGTGGCGTCCACCATGCTGGCGATTTACCAGTGTTTTGCCGCGCATCAAAGCAGGGAGCTGACGGACGACGAATGGTGAACGCCTTCACTTCCAGTATCGGGCACTTCAATTATTGGGCCTCGGTTCTGCTAATGACCTCCGGGATCTATATTGTCCTGTCGCGCGGCAATCTGATCAAAAAAATTATAGGGCTGAACCTGTTTCAGGTTTCCGTGTTCATGCTTTTTATCAGTATGGGAAAAGTCACGGGCGGCACCGCGCCCATCCTGACGGGCCGGCACGAGATCTTTTCAAATCCGCTGCCTCATGTGCTCATTCTTACCGCTATCGTGGTGGGGGTGGCGACGACCGCGATCGGACTAGCCCTGGTGGTTCGGATTAAATATGCCTACGGCACGATAGAAGAGGATGAAATCCTTGCCCTTGATCTCGCCCGGGAACAAATGGATGCGCGTGCGCAATGATAAGGCAGCATCTTGCCATCCTGCAAGTCATGTTGCCTATGCTGTGTGCGCCGCTATGCGTATTTGCCAGACGGCCTGTCATCGCCTGGCTCATCGCAACAGCGGCAACATTATTCGCGCTGGCCGGGTCGTTCATTCTATTTGCACAGGCGCTGAACGCCGGGGTCATTTCTTATCATCTTGGTGGCTGGGCCCCTCCCTGGGGAATCGAGTTCCGTCTGGATGCGGCGAATAGTTTCGTGCTGATCATCGTGTCTCTGGTCGGCGCCGTCTGCATGATATATGGACGCGACAGTATCCCGCGGGAAATCAAATCCAGCGACCAGCCGCTTTTCTACACGATGATGATGCTGTGTTTTTCTGGCATGCTGGGGGTAACCAGCACGGGTGACGCCTTTAACCTGTTCGTGTTTTTGGAGATATTCTCGCTTTCCTCTTATGTGCTGGTCGCCATGGGTGCGGGCAGCGACCGGCGCGCACTGACCGCAGCCTTTACCTATCTCCTGCTTGGCACCATCGGGGCTACTTTCTTTGTGATCGGTCTTGGCTTTATCTATGTGCTGACGGGCACATTGAATATGGCGGATATTGCCGTGCGCATCGCCGGAATGAGTGGCAGCGGCACGCTGCATGTGGGATTCGCTTTCATCATCGTCGGGATTGGCCTGAAGCTGGCGATATTCCCCCTGCATTTATGGCTGCCCAATGCCTATACCCACGCACCTTCTGTCGTAACGGCGCTGCTGGCGGGAACCTCCACCAAGGTGGCGCTGTACGCCCTACTGCGGATGCTCTACACGGTCTTCAGCCCGGACCTGCCATTCGAGGCGCTGATCCTGCATTATTTATTTTTGCCGCTGGGGTTGACGGCGGTTTTTGTCGCATCAATCATCGCGCTGTTCCAATCCGATGTTAAACGGCTTCTGGCCTGGTCCAGTATTGCACAGTCCGGCTATTTTCTGCTGGGGGTCAGCTTTGCCAATATTGGCGGGCTGACGGCGACGCTGGTCCATATGTTCAATCACGCAATAATGAAGTCGTCCCTTTTTCTGGCTGTAGGATGTGTGGTGTACAGAACCGGTTCATGCTCGGTTGCCTCGTTTCGCGGCCTGGGCCAAAAAATGCCATGGACCATGTCGGCGTTCGTCATCGGCGGACTGAGCATGATAGGGGTTCCCGCCACCGTCGGCTTTGTCAGCAAATGGTATCTTGTCCTGGCGGCGCTGGAGCGGGGGTGGTGGCCAGTGGCGTTCGCCATTGTTGCCGGCTCATTGCTGGCGCTGTTTTATTTTGGGCGGGTCATTGAGGCCGCCTATTTACAGCCTTCCCCCGAGAACAGCGCAGTCACGGAGGCGCCGGTCAGCATGCTGGCGCCCTTGTGGGCACTGACGATCAGTTGCCTGGCTCTGGGCATCAATTCAGAACTTACCGTTTCCACCGCACGCGCCGCCGCCGAGGCCCTTTTGGCCCCGCATGCCGGATTGCCGGCGCATATGGGCCCATGATGAACGGCCTCACACCAGAGCTGGCCCTTGCACTGACCCTGTTGTTACCTGGCATCGGTGCTGTCCTGATCGGGGCTGCGGACCGTTTTTCCGTACTTCGTGACGCCATCAGCCTTCTGGCGGCCACAGCCCTGTCCACGATGGTCTTGGCGCTGCTGCTTAATCACCTGGCGGGTGGAAGTGCACAGATACAACTCACGCCCCTCGTACAGGGTCTGCCGATTTTTCTGCTCACTGAACCGATAGGCCTGGTGTTCGCCACGCTTGCCTCAGTTTTGTGGGTGGTGATTACGGTTTATTCCATTGGCTATATGCGCAAAAACGATGAGCCGCGTCAGACACGCTTTTATATCTGTTTTGCCATCGCCATGGCCTGCACAATGGGAGTGGCGTTTGCAGGCAATCTGATCACGCTGTTTTTGTTTTACGAATTGCTGACCCTATCGACATATCCGTTGGTCGTGCATTATGAGACGGATGCGGCGCGCCATGCCGGCAGGGTGTATCTGGGCGTGCTGCTAAGTACCTCCATTCTGTTCCTGCTCCCTGCCATTATATGGACCTGGTCGTTGACTGGCACACTGGATTTCGTGAAAGGCGGAATGCTCACCGGCAAAATCGAGGGGCCACAGGCAGCCTTACTGTTTGCGCTATATCTTTTTGGCACAGGCAAGGCTGCCCTGATGCCCTTTCATCGGTGGTTGCCCGCCGCCATGGCGGCGCCAACCCCTGTCAGCGCGTTTCTGCATGCGGTGGCCGTGGTAAAGGCAGGTGTCTTCACCCTGCTGAAAGTCGGCGTCTACATCTTCGGCACCAGCTTTCTGTCCGCCATGAATGTCGGTGAATGGATGATGTGGGTCTCCGCTTTCAGCCTGATTGCCGCCACCATCGTGGCGCTCAGAAAAGACGATCTCAAACTGCGCCTTGCCTATTCGACGATTGCGCAATTGGCCTATGTCACTTTAGGGGTGTCGCTGGCATCCGTCATGGGAATGGTTGGGGGGATTGTCCAACTGGTGGCCCATGCATTTGGCAAAATCACTTTATTCATGTGCGCGGGGGCCATCTACCTGGCCAGCGGGAAGACAAAAATAAGTGATATGCGCGGACTTGGCCGCGTCATGCCCTTTACCTTTGGCGCATTTTTGCTGGCATCCCTCAGCATTATCGGTGTTCCGCCCACTGGCGGCGCATGGAGCAAATGGTTTTTGATGATAGGGGCCGCAGAGTCCGGACATTTGGTCATGATAGGGGTATGGATTCTGGCTTCTCTGTTAAGCATCGCCTACCTCATTCCATTGGCGGCGCGCGGCTTCTTCCTGCCCCTCACCGGCCAGGAAGACCGTCCGCAGCCGCAGGGCCAGGAGGTCTCCCTGATCGGGAAACCTGGCCTGCAGGAAGCACCCCTATGGTGCGTCGCGCCCGCCTGCCTCACCGCCGCCCTCTCCGTCCTGATTTATTTTGCGGGCCCTGCCATCGCGGGCTTTGTTTTACCCGCCCTTCGTCCATAGGATTTAACTTGCAGCACACCGAACAAAATAAAGACGAGCTCGCCTGGCTGGATCAACCCGCAAATGTGCGCCGGATCGTATATACGCTCTATGCAGGCTGCGCGCTTTTTGCCCTGCTTGATCTCCTCGTTCCTCGCGAGAGCCATTTTTTCTTTGAGGCCTGGCCCGGATTTTTTGCCTGGTACGGATTACTCGCCTGTGTGGGACTGGTTCTGGCGGCCAAGGTCTTGCGAAAGCTGCTGATACGGCGTGAGCACTATTATGATTGAGGGGATGACTCCGGCGGCCATCTTCATCGCGGGTGCGCTGCTGCTGCCATTTTTTTGCGACCGGGCTCAAAAGGCTCTATTGCTGATTATTCCGGTCCTCGGGCTTTGGCAACTTTACGCCTCCCCAACCGGTGACGCAGGCGTCATAAATTTCCTCGACTATCACATCATTACATTGCGTATTGACGCCCTGAGCCTAGTCTTCGCCACAATCTTTCTTGTGGCGGCCTTTGTCGTCGCACTCTATTCGCTGCATGTGCGCGACACCATGCAGCATATAGCCATGCTGATGACGGCGGGGGCCGCCATTGGTGCAACCCTTGCAGGGGATATGATCAGCCTCTTTGTATTCTGGGAACTGACGGCCGTTGCGTCCGTGGTTCTGATCTGGGCGCGCCGCACAGAACGATCCTATTCTGCGGGCATGCGTTATCTGGTGATTCAGATGATCTCGGGCCTTCTACTGTTGTCCGGCGCGGTGCTCATTGCGCGAACAACCGGCTCCGTTGAATTTACCCATATGAGTCTAAACAGTCCGGCCTCTTGGACCATTTTTCTGGGCTTTGGCATTAAATGCGCCTTTCCACTACTGCACAACTGGATGCAGGACGCCTATCCCGAGGCGACGGTCACAGGCACGGTGGTGCTGGGCAGCTTCACCACAAAAATGGCGATTTATGCCCTGGCGCGCGGATTTGCTGGGGAAAGTCTGCTGATCCCCATCGGCGCGCTGATGACAGCGTTCCCGATATTTTATGCGGTGATCGAGAATGATTTGCGCCGGGTGCTGGCTTACAGCCTGAATAACCAGCTGGGCTTTATGGTAGTCGGCATCGGACTGGGAACCGAAATGGCAATCAATGGAGCCATCGCCCATGCCGTCAATAATATTCTATTCAAGGGATTGCTCCTCATGACCATGGGGGCCGTGCTGCTGCGCACCGGAACTGCCAGGGGGTCGGAACTTGGCGGCCTTTATAAGTCCATGCCCTGGACCACCGGCTTCTGTCTAGTTGGGGCGGCGTCGATTTCGGCCTTTCCCCTGTTTGCGGGATTTGTTTCCAAGGGAATGATACTGGCGGCCGCCGCAGATCAGGGACACTGGTTCGTCTGGCTGGTGCTGCTGTTCGCTTCGGCAGGCGTGTTTCACCATTCGGGTATAAAAATCCCCTATTTCGCCTTCTTCGCCCATGACAGCGGCATCCGATGCCGCGAAGCGCCCCTGAACATGCTGGTTGCCATGGGAATTCTGGCGTTCCTATGCATTTTTATCGGCGTCTACCCATATGTTTTATACGCGATGCTGCCCTTTGGGGTGACTTATATTCCGTATACAGCGGAACATGTCATGACCCAGATGCAGTTACTGCTGTTTTCGGCGCTGGCGTTCACACTGTTGATGCGCACAGGAATATACCCGCCCGAACTGCGTTCCACCAATCTGGATTTTGACTGGATCTACCGGCGTCTGATCCCGCTTGTCATGCGCAAAGCCTCCGGGTTGAGCGAGGCGGTGCAGTACAAGATGGCGCGGGCGGCGAGAACCGCCGCCAGTAATGCCGCGGGTCTTATCTATCATCTCCACGGACCGGCCGGGGCGCTGGCCCGAACCCCGCCAGTCCGTATCACAATATTATGGGTGGCGGTGCTTCTGGCGGCAACGCTGTTGCTCTGCTATCTTTAGCGGGCGGCCTGTAAATTGTAGCGGACCGATGAATGGCGGGAGAGGATGCGATGCCTGATACAAAAATATTGATGGACGGGCTGTGTTTTCCGGAAGGGCCGCGATGGCATGAGGGAAGACTATGGTTTTCTGATATGCATGGACCGCAAGTCATTGCGCTCGATCTCAATGGCGTCTCTGAAGTCATCGCCACGGTGGAGGGCCGTCCGTCCGGTTTGGGCTGGCTGCCGGATGGGCGTCTGCTGATCGTATCCATGCTGGACCGCAAACTTCTGGTGCGCGGGCATGATGGTAAACTGTCGCAGCATGCCGACATGTCGCATCTGGCCAGTTATGATTGCAATGACATGGTCGTGGACGGCCAGGGGCGCGCCTATGTGGGGAATTTCGGTTTTGATCTGATCAATCGCGCGCCACGGAAAAATGCAGAAATCCTGCTGGTCACCCCGGATGGCAGGGTAAGCCTGGCCGCCGACGGGATTCAGTTTCCCAACGGCACGGTCATCACGCCCGACGGCAAGACATTGATCGTGGGGGAATCCATGGGCGCCTGTCTGACCGCGTTCGATATTGCCGCGGACGGCAGCCTCGGCAACCGGCGGCTGTGGGCGAAAATGGAAAAGGCGGTTCCAGACGGTATCGCGCTGGATGCGGAAGGTGGCATCTGGGTCGCCTCGCCCATCAGTAACGCCTGCCTTCGGGTGATTGAGGGTGGCAAAGTGACAGACCGGGTAGAGGTGGAAAATCAGGCTTTTGCCTGCGCACTCGGTGGTCCGGACCGCAAGACGCTGTTCATCGCGACCGCCAAGGATTCACACCCGGTGACCAGCAGGCAGTCACGCACCGGGCGTATTGAAACCGTACCGGTCAAGGTGGCGGGCGCTGGCTGGCCATAGACCGGAAAGAACCTGCAGAAAGAGTAGTAACGCATGGAAATGTCTGGCGAGTTTCGTATCCCGGCGGCGCGGGAAAAGGTATGGGCGGCGCTGAACGATCCCGAAATTCTGCAGCGTTCTGTTCCCGGTTGCCAGTCCATCACGCGGCTGAGCGATACGGAAATGGAAGGGGCCGTCATGGCGTCCATTGGCCCCGTCAAGGCGACCTTCAAAGGGTCCGTGGTGCTGTCCGACGTCAATCCGCCGCACAGTTACACGCTGACGGGACAGGGCAAGGGCGGGCCCGCCGGGTTTGCGAAGGGCATCGCCAAAGTGGTCTTGACCGAGGAAGGCGGCGTCACCGTGCTGCATTATTCTGCGCAGGCCAGTGTGGGCGGCAAACTGGCGCAGATCGGGCAGCGCCTGATTGATGGTGTCGCCAAAAAACTATCGGAAGAATTTTTTGGCAATTTCAGCATCATTCTGGGCGGCGAGAAATCCCCGGCTGCGCTAACGGCCGGGGCAAAAACCACACCGCCTGGGCTCCGCCCCATCGTCTGGATTCCTGGCCTGATCCTGATCATGGCGATCATGATTGTGCTGTTTGTTCTGTAGAGCAAAAGCCCGAATTGGTTTAAGATGGCGGAAGGTAGCAATGGAGAATTATCTATGACAGTCGTGGCGATGCAGGTGAACGGTAAACAGGTCTCGGCGGATGTCGAGCCACGCACCCTGCTGGTGCATTATATTCGTGAAAATCTGCGGCTCACCGGCACCCATGTCGGCTGCGACACCAGCCAGTGCGGCGCCTGCGTAGTGCATGTGGACGGCCTGGCCGTCAAAAGCTGCACGGTTCTGGCCGTGCAGGCGGCGGGAAGCAAAGTGCGCACCATAGAAGGGCTGGCGGATGGCGACAGTCTGCATCCCGTGCAGGCGGCCTTCAAGGAACATCACGGGCTGCAATGCGGTTTCTGCACACCCGGAATGATCATGACAGCGGTGGACATGCTGCGCCGGATTCCCAAACCCGATGAAGCCACCATCCGGCAGGAGCTGGAAGGCAATTTCTGCCGCTGCACCGGCTATCATAATATCGTCAAGGCCATCAAGGCGGCCTCCGAAGTCCTCTAATCAGCGCAAGGAGCCAGCGTCATGAACGCTACCGATGCCAGGAAAGCTACTGGAATTGGCGCCGCCGTCCGGCGCAAGGAAGATTTTCGCTTCATAACCGGCAATGGTAATTATACGGACGATATCAACCGCCAGGGCCAGGCCTACGCCTACTTTGTCCGCTCGCCGCATGCCCACGCCACTATTGACGCCATTGATTTCGCTGATGCGCTGGCGGCGCCGGGGGTTCTTTCGGTGCTGACTGGAAAGGATGTTGCGGCAGACGGGCTGGGCGGCCTGATCTGCGGCTGGCTGATCCATTCAAAGGATGGCAGCCCGATGAAAACCGGGGCGCATCCGGTTCTGGCGCTCACCCATGTGCGATATGTGGGCGACCATGTGGCGGTGGTGATTGCCGAAACAGCGGCCCAAGCCAAAGACGCGGCGGATCTGGTCAATGTCAGCTATGGAGAGCTTGCTTCCGTGAGTGCGGTGGCGCAGGCGCAGGACAAGGCCGCGGCGCAGGTGCATCCCGAGGCGCCACGCAATACCTGTTTTGAATGGGAGCTGGGCGACAGGGCGGCGACCGAAGCCGCCTTCAGCAAAGCCGCGAAGATTGTGCGCCTCGACTTCGCCAATAACCGGCTGATCCCCAACGCCATGGAGCCGCGCGCGGCCATTGGCGAGTACGACAAGGGCACCGGCATTTACACGCTGCATACGACCAGCCAGAACCCGCATGTGGCCCGCCTCGTGCTGTCCGCCTTTGTGGGGTTGGCGCCCGAGAATAAATTGCGCGTGATCGCAACGGATGTCGGCGGCGGGTTTGGTTCCAAGATTTTTATTTATTCCGAGGAAACCGTCTGTGTCTGGGCGTCTAAAAAAGTTGGCCGCCCGGTAAAATGGGTTGCTGAACGTTCGGAAAGTTTTGTCTCCGACGCGCATGGCCGCGACCATCAGACCCATGCCGAACTGGCGCTGGACGCCAATGGCAAAATGCTGGGGCTGCGCGTCAAAACCATCGCCAATCTTGGGGCGTATTTGCAGCTTTTCTCGTCTTCGGTGCCGACCTATCTGTATGCCACATTATTGTCCGGTCAATATGATCTGCCCGCCATCTATTGTGAGGTGGACGGGGTCCTGACCCATACCGCGCCCGTTGACGCCTATCGCGGCGCGGGCCGGCCGGAGGCGACCTATGTGCTGGAGCGGCTGGTGGAAACGGCGGCGCGCGAGATCGGCATGGATCCAGCCGAATTCCGGCGCAGGAATTTCATCCGCAAATTTCCGCATCAGACGCCGGTCATCATGGCCTATGACGTGGGGGATTATGAGGCGTCGCTGAACGAAGCGTGCCGGCTGATCAATTACGCGGATTTTCCCGCCCGCAGGCGCGAGTCCGAATCCCGCGGCATGCGCCGTGGCATCGGCTTTTCCGCCTATATAGAGGCCTGCGGCATTGCGCCCTCGGCGGCGGTTGGCTCGCTTGGCGCGGGTGTCGGGCTTTGGGAATCCGCGGAAGTGCGGGTGAACCCCACCGGCAGCGTGGAAGTGTTGACAGGCGCGCATAGTCACGGACAGGGGCATGAGACCACCTTTGCGCAGCTTGTGTCCGACCGGCTCGGCATTCCCATTGATAATGTGGAGATCGTGCATGGCGACACCGACAAGGTGCAGTTTGGCATGGGAACCTATGGGTCACGTTCCGGCGCCGTTGGCATGTCCGCCATTCAGGTGGCGCTGGACAAGGTAATCGCCAAGGCCCGCAAGATCGCGGCGCACGTTCTGGAAGCGGGCGAAGGCGACATCGTGTTCGAGGACGGCCGCTTCTCCGTCGCCGGCACGGATCGGGGGATGGCCTTTGCCGAACTGGCGCTGCAGGCCTATACGGGACATAAATTCCCGACCAGCGAAATTGAACCGGGGTTGAAGGAAAGCTCCTTCTATGACCCGACCAATTTCACCTTTCCGGCGGGGTGCCATATCGCCGAAGTCGAGGTGGATCCCGAAACCGGCGTGGTGCGGGTGGAAAAATTTGTCGCCGTGGATGATTTCGGCAATATCATCAACCCGATGATTGTCGAAGGACAGGTGCATGGCGGCGTGGCGCAGGGCATAGGCCAGGCATTGCTAGAGCATGCGGTCTATGATCCCGAAACCGGGCAGCTTCTCAGCGGCTCCTTCATGGATTACTGCATGCCGCGCGCCGACAATCTGCCGAGCTTCGATGTCGGCGTGACCATTACCCCGGCGCCTTCCAACCCTCTGGGCCTCAAAGGCTGCGGAGAAGCCGGCGCGATCGGCTCGCCGCCCGCCATTATCAACGCCATTACGGATGCGCTGGGCATTCGCGATATTGCCATGCCCGTGACGCCGGAGCGCGCCTGGCGCGCCGCGCGCGGGCTATAGGAGGAATGCATGTATCAGTTTGAATATCATCGGCCCAAGACGGTTGAAGAAGTGACGGCACTGCTGGCGCGGTGTGAAAGCCCGAAAATTCTTGCTGGCGGCATGACCCTGCTGGCCACCATGAAACAGCGCCTGGCCGCCCCATCCGATCTGATCGACCTGCAGGATATACCCGGAATTTCGGGGATCAGTGCGGACGCAAAAAATGTCACCATCGGGGCCATGACGCGCCATGCCGATGTGGCCAGTTCGAAAGAAGTGGCCAGAGCCATCCCCGCGCTGGCCTATCTGGCGGGACGGATCGGCGATCCTCTGGTGCGCCATCGCGGCACCATCGGCGGCTCGATCGCCAATAATGATCCGGCTGCGGATTATCCTGCGGCATGCCTTGGCCTTGGGGCGTCTATCGTCACCAACAGCCGTGAAATTCCGGCCGATGACTATTTCAGGGGCATGTTTGAAACCGCGCTCAAGGACAAGGAAATCATTCTCCGGATCGTGTTTCCGATTCCGCAAAATGCTGCTTATCAGAAATTCCCGAACCCCGCGTCGCGTTACGCGATGGTCGGCGCCTTTGTGTCGCGTTCTGCCGCTGGGGTGCGCGTCGCGGTAACCGGGGCCGGGCCGGGCGTGTTCCGCATGACTGCGATGGAAACAGCACTGGCCAAAACTTTTACGCCGGCAGCACTTGACGGCATTACCGCCCCCATCGGGGAAATGCTGCAGGACATGCATGCCAGCGGCGAATACCGCGCCTCCCTGATTGGCGTAATGGCCAAACGCGCCGTCGCGTCGCTCACAGGCTAACCAGCAATTTGTGAACGGATTGAAGCACCCTACTCCGTGTCATCCCGGACTTGTTCCGGGATCCAGGGCAAAAATTTCCAGCTTTCCCTTGAGATTCCTGGACCCCGGAATAAATCCGGGGTGATAGGCTGAGCACCGGGTGTGTCAATCTGATAGCGAAACGCTCTAACCAGCGAATATCAACCGGCTGGCGTCCGCCCGGGCCGGGATGAATTCAATCGTGCAACAGCCCACTTAAATCAGCGGGGCTGCCCTAAAACGGAACCTTGTCGTCGAAATCGGCAAACGCCGCCCCCGCCCCTATATCCTCATACTCATACTCATCCCGTCCGCCGCCAGAGCCACCACCCTGCCCGCCGCCCATCTGCGCACGGGCACCGGATGCGCCCGATCCCGCCGAATCCAGCATGGTCAGAACGCCGTTGAAATTCTGCAGCACGATTTCGGTCGAATATCTGTCCTGTCCGGACTGATCCTGCCATTTGCGCGTTTGCAACTGGCCTTCGATATACACCTTGGCGCCTTTACGCAGATATTGTTCAACGACGCGGCACAGACCCTCGTTGAAGATCACCACCCGGTGCCACTCGGTTTTCTCACGCCTTTCGCCGGTGCTTTTGTCTTTCCAGTTTTCAGATGTGGCAATACGCAGATTGGCGATGGGCCTTCCGTCCTGGGTACGCCGGATTTCCGGGTCGGCGCCAAGATTACCGACCAGTATCACTTTATTCACGCTGCCTGCCATGGACTGTCCTTTACCGGTCTGGGTCTGATCAAACGCGCCATGGCGAAGCATCGGCTTCGCCATGGCCGCGCGGGGTCAGATGATGTTGTTTGCACGCAGTTCCGCGATTCCACCCTGAGTATAGCCGAGTCCGAGCAAAATTTCATCGGTATGTTCGCCAACCGTCGGCGCGCGCCGGCGAAACTCCAGCGGCGTGTCGGACAGCAGGGTTGGCGGCCCGACAACCTGTGCGGGCTTTTTCAGGGTCGGATAATCCTGCTTGATGAACATGGTCTGGATATGCGGATCATTCAGCGCCTGACGCGGGCTGTTCACCCGGCCGGAAGGAATTTTGGCCTCGGCTAAAAGCGTCGTCGCCTCCTCGCAGGTATAGCTGGCGCACCATTTATTCATCCGGTCACTGATGATCTTGCTATTGATGCCGCGCACCGTGTCATCCTTGAAGCGCGGATCCGCGGGCCAGTCCGGCTCGCCAATCAGCGTGGTCCAGCGCTTGAACAGCGTGTCGCTGACCACCTGGGCCAGAATAAAACCATCCTTGGCCCTGAATATGTCCGACGGCGCGGAGCTGTAGCCGCGATTGCCCTGCGGCTTGCGGTCCAGCTCCAGCATGTCCTCTTCGATCAGGCAGCCATTGGCGATGGTCAGGGCCGTGCGTAAGAGCGAGCCTTCCACCATCTGCCCCTTGCCGGTGCGCTCGCGCGCCATCAGCGCCGCCAGCGTGCCCATCGCGCAATTCGTCGCCGTGCCATAATCCACATAGGGGAAAAGACTCTTGCCCGGATGCTCTTCGTCCGCACCTGACATATAAGTGTTGCCGGACATGACCTGGCCGATGCCGTCAAAACCCACCCGGTCACTGTAGGGCCCGCCGCGGCCATAGGCCGAACCGGTGGTAAGGATCACGCGCGGATTAATGGCGTGCAGGCTTTCCAGATCCAGCCCCATGGAAAACAGCGACTGGGGCGGCAGATTAGCGACAACCACATCTGCGGTCGCCACCAGTTTCTTGACAATTTCACGCCCTTCTTTCGAGGTCGGGTTCAGTGTCAGTGACCGCTTGTTACGGTTCAGCTGAAAAAATCCCGCGCTTATGCCATCATCCGTCACCGGACTAACGACACGGTCCTCGCCGCCACCTGGACGTTCGATGCGGATCACATCCGCCCCCATGTCCCCAAGCAGCGCCGAACAAAATGGCCCGGCAATATAACGCCCAAAATCGAGAACCCGAATGCCTTCCAGTACGCCCGTCATGGTTTTCTCCCGTTCATTTTCTATGTTGCGTAATGTTGGACCAGCGCCGCGCCCCAGGCAAGCCAAACCCGCATGACCGTAGGCTCCATATATTGTTTATGTTTTGTTCTGATTAGTCAAGCACGAATATTCCCGCCATTTGTATTCGTGGCGATAATCCACGGCCGTACGCTTCCCGTAAGTCCATTGAAGATGATCGCCCTGCGGCTTATGCCGAAACTCGGATTACAGGAGCCGGCCGGCGTTTCTCTGCGGTCCTCTTTGACATATCCATTCTGCCAGCCGAATATAGGGGCAATGTCTGACATCATCACCTAGCTGGAGGCTGCCATAATGCCTGGCCAAGGATTCACCGTTAAACCGTCATCGGGCGCGCTGGGCGCTGAACTGCTGGGGATTGATCTTTCCCACCCGCTGGATGATCAGACCATTGCCGATATCAAGGCGATGTTTCAGGAATATGGCGTGATCTTTTTCCGCGATCAGGTGCTTACGCCTGAACAGCATATCGGGTTTGCCGAGCGTATGGGGACCATCAACATCAACCGGTTCTTCAAAGCGGTTGAGGGCTTTCCGAAAATCGCCGAAGTCAGGAAGGAACCCGATCAAACCACCAATATCGGCGGCGGCTGGCATACCGACCACAGCTATGATCAGATACCGGCGCTTGGGTCCATCCTGCTCGCGCGCGAGGTTCCGGAACATGGCGGCGACACGCTGTTCAGCAGCATGAGCCTGGCTTACGACGCGCTGTCGCAAGGCCTGAAAAAGACTTTGGAAGGGCTGCGGGCCGTGCATTCCAGCCGCCATGTTTTTGGTGCCAGTTCGGAATATACAAAGGGGGTTTCGGGCCGCATTGGCAATCCGGAACTGGCGAACCAGGACGCCATCCATCCCGTCATCATCCGCCACCCGGACACGCAGCGCAAAATACTCTATGTCAATCAGGGCTTCACGACGCATTTTGACGGCTGGACAAAGCAGGAAAGCCAACCCCTGCTTGACTATCTTTACGAGCATGCGTCCCACCCTGAATTCCAGACCCGCTTTCAGTGGAAACCCGGCTCCATCGCCCTGTGGGACAACCGTTCGACCTGGCATTATGCGCTGAACGATTATCAGGGCCAGCGCCGCCTCATGCACCGCATTACGCTCGAGGGCGTACCAATAAGTTAGAGCAATACGTTTTTAGGTTGAACCGGTGGAGTTCCACCTAAAAACATAAAATTGCTCTATGTTTTAATGTGTTAGAGCAGCTTTATACGATTAGCTGGAATTCTAAACGATTCCAGCTAATCGCACGCTGCTCTAGCCCCTATATTTACGGTGATCCTGAAGCGCCCACCTCCACGCGGGTGGTTTCGATACGCGAATTGCGGCCGCCCTTGGAAATTTCCTTGAACGCCCCTCCGAAGGTCAGCGCATAGAAAGTGTGTCCATCCGCGCCGCCCAGCGTACAGGCAATGGCCATGCGCTTGCCGGTCTCGATCTTGTGGGTTACCTCGCCGCCTTCCTTCACGCGCAGGAAACCGCCGCGATTGATAGCCGCCAGCCACACAGCGCCCTCGGCGTCGAGGCAGATGCCATCCGGCTCCGCCCCATCCAGATCCGCAAATAGTCGCTGGTTTTTGAGCGATCCATCGGCCTGAATGTCAAACGCCGTCAGTTTGCGGCCAAAGGATTCCGCCACAATAAGAATTTTGCCATCCGGCGTGATCACCGGGCCATTGGGAAACGCCAGGCCATCGGCGACCTCGCGGGCCTTGCCTTCGGCGGTCACCAGAATCATGTTGGTGGGTTTCATCTCCTCACCGCCAAACAGGTCATAGCCCATATTCCCGACATAGGCGTTGCCTTTGGCGTCGATCACCATGTCGTTGATGTCGCTGTTCACCAGTTTTGAAATATCGGCGTGCAGCACCATTTGGCCATTCACGATTTTATACAGACACCGGTCAGCCATGGACGCAAAGACGGGTGTCTTATCGGGCAAAAAGCCAAGGCCCGACGGCCCTTTCGGTACGTCCAGAATCTTGGTCCGAGCGCCGTCCGCCGTCACGGTATAGATAGCCTTGCCGAACACATCGGACAGCCATAATTTGCCGTCGCGCCAGCGCGGACCTTCAAGAAATGCAAACTCGCCGGCCAAAACTTCCAATTGCTGCGTAATCATGTCTGCGCCCTCCCAGCTTGCCTACGGTGAACCCGATGCGCCCACATCCACACGGACCGTCTCGATGCGTGCTGCCGCCTGGCCTTTGCCAATATCGGCGATGGATCCTTTATAGGTCAGCCCATAGAAAGTGCGGCCATCCGCCCCGCCCAGGGTGCAGGCAATAGCCGTCCGGTCACCAGTCTCGATCTTGTGGGTCACCTCGCCGCCTTCCTTCACACGCAGGAAGCCGCCGCGATTGATCGCCGCCAGCCACACCGCGCCGTCTGCGTCCAGACAGATGCCGTCGGGCTCGGCCCCGTCCAGATCGGCGAACACCCGCTGGTTGCTCAACGCGCCATCACTCTGGATATCAAAGGCGGTCAGCTTCTTGCCATAGGTTTCCGCTACAATCAGCGTCTTGCCATTAGACGTCACGACCGGGCCGTTTGGGACCAGCATCCCCTTGGCGACTTCACGCGCCTTGCCGTCCACGGTTACAAGAACAAAATTTGTGGGCTGCACCGCCGCGCCTTTGAACAGGTCCGATCCAATATTGCCGACATAGGCATTGCCCCTGGCGTCTATCACCATGTCATTGATGTCGCTGTTCACCAGTTTGGACATATCTGAATGCAGCGCCAGTTTGCCGTTCACAATCTTGTACAGACAGCGATCGGCCATGGACACCACGACCGGGGTCTTGTCCGGCAGGAACCCGATGCCGGAAGGCCTGCCGGGAACATCGACGATTTTGGTTCGCGCCCCGTCCGGTGTCAGCGTATAAACCGCCTTGCCGAACATATCCGAAACCCATAACAGACCGTCGCGCCAGCGCGGGCCTTCGAGAAACACGAAATCTTGTACAAAAGCCTCCAGTTGCAGCGTTTTCATCGCTCCCCTCCCATTTTTTCCGGTTATTGTTTAGGGTGGAGTGTGGGCAAAAATTAGCCTTTTGGCCAGAGTTGATTTTCCGCGATCACACGCACACCTAACGCCGTGATACAATTGTCCTGCCGCCCGCGTCATCCGCGCGGAAAACTGACGAAAGAGCGCAAAGCACTAATGAGTCCCAACGCCGGATTACGGGCCACGGCAGGGGAACACTCCCCGGCATTGAAGGCATGTGGCAAACGGGCGGGCCAGAATCCAGATTAATCCTTGCCGTTAATTTCTTTCAGCGGTGGAGATATTGGCTCTTTGCCGCCCTGGCCCTGGTCATAGGAATTTTATTCTATGAGGCCATCCACGATCTTGTGGCGCAATTCAATTACGATACTGTTCTGGAGACGACACGCACCACGGATCAGATTCAGCTTTCGCTCGCGCTGCTGGCGACGGCGATCAGTTTTGTAGCGCTGACCGGTTATGACTATTCTTCATTGCGCTATGTAAAAGCCGAAGTGCCCTATTGGATCACTGCCCAGACAGCCTTCACCGCTTACGCGATTTCCAATACGGCCGGTTTGGGCGTACTTACCGGCGGCCAGGTGAGGATGCGCCTGTATCGCGCGGCCGGCGTTGATATTAGCAAGATTTCTCTCGCCATCGCCTCCAATGCCGCCGGGTTCGGCTTTGGTATTCTCACGACAGGTGCCATCGCACTGCTTTGGCGTCCCGAAGCCGTTTCCCCCCTGATCCATACTCCGGAATGGGTCCTTCAGGGGGTTGCTCTTCTGATTTGTCGGGGACCCTGATCATTGTTGCGATCTGCCGGGATGGCCGTGAGCACCGTTTCTTCTGCTCGTGCATGAAGCGCGTGCCGGTGTCGTCGCCCCGGTGACCCGGGCGGTCACAAGCCTGGCCCCATTACTGCTCACGGCGGTGACCCTCGTGGCGGGTGTCATGCCGCTGATATCCGGCGCCACACCGGCCACCCCGGAAGCAACGGAGCTGCTTCTTCAGGAATATTTCCCATTACCGTTGGTGGAAGCGTCACATTTTCTTGGCAGTGTTGCGGGTCTGGGCCTGCTGTTTGTGGCGCGCGGCATGCTGCTGCGTCTTGATGCGGCATGGTGGGCCGGCCTGCTGCTTACCTCTCTGAGCATCGTGCTGGCCTTTCCAAAAGGCTTCGCGGTGACGGAAGCCGCCGTCCTCGCCTTGCTCGCCACGGTCCTTGCCCTGTCTCGCAAGCAATTTACACGTAAAGCGTCGTTACTAGCCCAGCCTTTCACGAGCGGATGGCTGATCGCCATTCTTGGCATTCTGACCGTGATCATTGGTCTGATCTTCTTTGTTTATCGCGATGTCGAGTATGTGCATGAACTGTGGTGGCAGTTTGAATTCGATGGCCATGCGTCCCGCGCACTGCGGGCAACGGTGGCGGTTGGCCTGCTGACGTTCATACTGGCGTTGCGGCAGCTCTTACGCCCTGCCGTCACGGCCCACAAACCCGGCGCAAGCGAAATAGAGCAAGCCGCTGCCCTAACCGAGAAGGGGGTGCCGGTGGCGGGTTTCGACTCCTTACGTTATTTCTGGACCGCACGCACACCAGAGGGTTTGTCTTCCGATCTCGATCGCGTTCTCAAATATTATGCCGATCTCTGGAAAAGATCGCGAGTGATATTGATCGGCTATTCGCAGGGGGCCAATGTATTAGCCTTCGCCCTCAACCGCCTTCCGCCAGAAACCCGCAGTCTGGTTGGACAGACTGTGCTGATGGGGCTCCACGATAAGGCTTCCTTCGAATTTCATCTCGGCAACTGTTTTGAGGACGGCGATGAAGGGATACCCCTCCTGCCTGAAATGGTTAAACTTGGCGCAGAATCCCCGCTCTGCGTGTATGGCGAGGATGAAGAGGATTCCTTCTGTCCCAGAATGCCTGCCGGGCACGTGCAGGCCGTATCCCTGCCTGGCGGGCATCATTTTGATGGTGACTATGACCGGCTGGCTGAGCTTATACTGGCATGGTCTCAGAAACCGGAAGGTGAATAAGGTTTCACCCAACTTTATAAATGGAGAAATCACATGAGCGACATTGCCCAACGCCCGGCAACCGAGCTTACCGCCATGCTGCGGGAACGCAAGATCAGCAGTGTGGAACTGCTGCAGCTTTATCTGGATCGGGTGGCGCGGCTTAATCCTGCGCTGAACGCCATTGTGTATATGGATGCAGACGCAGCCATGGCCCGGGCCAAAGAGGCCGACAAGGCGCTGGCCGCCGGGCAATCATGGGGTCCGCTGCATGGCCTGCCGATGACCATCAAGGATTCCTTTGAGGTCACGGGCATGCTGACGACCAGCGGCGCGCCGGAGTTGCGCAACCACCGCTCCCCCTATAACGCCGTGGCCGTGCAGCGGCTGGTGGATGCGGGCGCGGTGATTTTCGGGCGGACCAATGTGCCTCTCTATACCGGTGACCTGCAAAGCTATAACGCGGTGTACGGAACAACCAACAATCCCTGGGACTTGTCGCGCACGCCGGGCGGGTCGTCAGGCGGCGCCGCGGCAGCGGTGGCGGCCGGGCTGTGTGGCCTGGAGCTGGGCAGTGATATTGGCGGCTCCATACGAACGCCCTCCGGGTTTTGCGGTGTCTATGGGCATAAACCAAGCTGGGGCCTCGTCCCCGGGCGGGGCCATATTCCAGGGCCGCCGGGAAGCATGTCGGAAACCGATATCGGGGTTTTCGGGCCGATCGCTCGCTCGTCTGAGGATCTGGAGATGTCGGTCAACATCCTGGCCGGACCCGACCCCCTGATGGGGCTGGCGCGCCCGACCGGGTTGCCTGCCACCTCCGGAAAACCGCTCCGGGGCCTGCGCATCGCCGCCTGGATCGATGATCCTATATGCCCCGTTGACCGGACTGTAGGCGATCAACTGCAGGCCCTGCTGGATTCGCTCGCCAAAGCCGGGGCCATCATTGACGATAAGGCGCGCCCGGATATTGATCCGCGCCGCGCGTTCGCCACCTTTGTGCGTCTATTGATGTCGGTCATGGCGACCGGCTTCCCCGAACATGTGCTGGCCAGATTCCTGGAAGACGCAAAACAGGTGGATGGCAAGGATACAGGTTTTGCCGCCAACTCGGCCATTGGCACCACCATGAGCCATCGGCAATGGCTCTCCGCCAATGAAACCCGCAACCATATGCGGGCGCGATGGACAGAATTTTTCAGGAACTATGATGTGCTGCTGTGCCCCATCACGCCGACAGCGGCCATTCCGCATGACCAGAGCCCCAATCAGAGAGCGCGGCAAATCACGGTGAATGGAAAGCCCTTCTCCTACATGGAGCAGATTTTCTGGGCGGGGCTTATCGGCATGGCCCTCCTGCCATCGACCGCTGCGCCTGTTGGGCGGACCCCGTCAGGGCTGCCGGTCGGGGTGCAGGTGGTTGGCCCCTATTATGGCGATCTGACTACAATCCGGGTTGCCGGACTGTTGCGCGAGGTGGCGGGCGCCTATATCCCGCCGCCAGGGTATGGATGATACATAAAAGGGGGAAAAGGCATTACCCTTTTCCCCCTTTTATCAGATAAGCCTGCCTACAGCGTCTTAGGATATTTCCAGCCCCTTCATCCCGCCTTCCTGGCGCCATGCATCAACGATACCGTAAAACTCCTCCGGGCCGCCGCCATATTGGCCAGCGAGGAAGCCGTTGCCGGTCTCACCCGGCCGTCCCTCGTCGTTGTAATAGCCCGGTGTGCATTCCGCATAAAACCGGTCGCCCAGCCGCGCCTTGCTCTTCATTATGCCTACCCAGCTATCCTCGGCCTCCTGCGTCGGTTCAATGCTTCTGGCATTGTGGCCCATGGCCTGCTTGATGACATATGCGACATGCTGGGCCTGCTCGTTCAGCATGTGCGTAAAGTTTGGCGGAAAGCCTGTCTGGGTAAAGCCCATGAAGAAACAGTTCGGGAAGCCATGGGTGTAAAAGCCATGGAAAGTGGAAAGCCCGTTGGCCCATTTCTCCGCCAGCCTCACCCCGCCCCGGCCCACGATGTCGTAACCGGACCTGCTGGTGTAACTGGATCCCACTTCAAAGCCGGTGGCGAAAATCACGCAATCGACTTCATACTCCTTGCCGACTGCCACGACGCCTTTCTCGGTCATGCGATCCACGCCCTTGCCGCCCGTGTCCACAAGTGTAACGTTGGGGCGGTTGTAGGTTTGCAGATATTTGTCATCAAAGGTCGGCCGCTTGCAGAACTGCCTATAGTAGGGTTTGAGAGCCTCTGCCGTTGCCTGGTCTTTCACGATGGTTGCGGCGCGCGCGCGCACCTCTTCCATTTTCTTGAAGTCAGCCATTTCACTCATCACCGCATATTCTTTCGGAGATGTTTTTGATTCCTGCTGCGAAGCCAGCATCCCGAGCAGATTGCGGAAAATATCGGTCCAGCCATCACCGACCATATCCTCGTCCTGATGCCCGCCCGCGATAATGATATTGAAGTTGTCGATGCGGCGTTTCTGCCAGCCCGGTTGCAGGCTCTTTGCCCATTCCGTATCGGTGGGACGATTGGCGCGCACGTCAACCGAGGACGGGGTGCGCTGGAACACGTACAGCTGCTTTGCCGCCGCGCCAAGATGCGAAACGCACTGGATGGCGGTAGCGCCGGTGCCGATGATCGCCACGCGCTTGTCGTTGAGACCAGTCAGATTACCCGTGGAATCGCCGCCCGTGTAACCGTAATCCCAACGGCTGGTGTGGAAGGTATGGCCCTTGAATTTCTCGATGCCCTCGATGCCTGGCAACTTTGGCTTGTTCAGCGGACCATTTGACATGGCTACAAAACGGGCCTTCATCCGGTCGCCGCGATTTGTGGTGATGATCCATCGGGAGTCGCTCTCGTCCCACTCCATCCCGGTCACATCTGTCTGAAAGCAGGCATTTTCGTAAAGATTATACTTCAGGCCGATCTGCTTGCAGTAGGACAGGATCTCTGGCGCGTGGGTGTATTTTTCCTTTGGCATGAAGTTCATTTCTTCAAGCAGCGGCAGGTAGATATAGGATTCAATATCGCAGGCCGCTCCCGGATAACGGTTCCAGTACCAGGTGCCGCCAAAATCGCCGCCTTTTTCAATTATCCGCAGGCTTTTTACTCCGGCTTCGCGCAAGCGCACGCCAGCCAGCAGCCCGCCGAAGCCACCCCCGATTATCAGCGTATCGACCTCATCGAACAGCGGCTCTCTGGTAAATCCCGGATCGACATAGGGATCATCGATGAAATGGGCAAACTTATCCGAGATTTCCCGATATTGGGCTTTGCCGTCGGGACGTACGCGCCTGTCGCGCTCATAACGGTACTTATCCCGCAGCGCCTGAGGATCAAACCCGAGTTCCCCTGTGGACTTTAATGCCGAACCAGTGCTTTGTTCGCTCATGACACCTGACTCCCATGGTTACAGTTTTCAGGCTGTCTTCTGCGCTGTTGCCCAGCGTGCTGCAGCCATTTATAAATTCAGCCGCCCCCGATAGCTGGACGCGCCCCGGAGCATAGATCAGGCGATACCATTGCAGCAAGCCTACATTCAACGTGAACGCCGCCCGTCTCTGACGCGCAAATAAACCGCCCCACAATTCCATGGGGCGGTTTATTTGTATTTGGCCCGGTTCAGATCGCTCTTCTTACGAAGTTTCGATCCCTTTCATGCCGCCATCCTTGCGCCAGTTTTCCAGGATGTTGAAAAACTCGTCCGCGCCGCCGCCATAGGAGCCTGCAAGGAAGCCCTTGGTCGGGTCATCGGATTTGCCTTCATTGTTATAGTAGCCCGGTGTGCATTCCTTGTAGAAACGCGCCCCCAGGCGCGCCTTGCTGCGCATGGTGTTGACCCAGCCGTCTTCGGCTTCCTGTGTCACCTCGACGGTGGCGAGTTTGCGTTCGCGGGCCTGCTGGACGACATAGCTGACATGCGTGGCTTGCTCGTTCAGCATATGCGTGAAGTTTGGCGGGAAGCCCGTCTGCGTGAAACCCATGAAGAAGCAGTTCGGGAAACCATGCGTGTAAAAGCCATGATAGGTGGAAAGACCGTCGGACCATTTGTCCGCGAGCCGAATCCCGTTGCGCCCGATAATATCGTAACCGGAGCGTTGCGTGTAATTGGTGCCGACTTCAAAGCCGGTCGCGAAGATCACGCAATCCACCTCGTACTCGACGCCGTTCGCCACGACGCCTTTCTCGGTCATGCGTTCCACACCCTTGCCCTGCGTATCCACAAGCGTCACACCGGGCAGATTATAGGTGTTGAGATATTTGTCATCAAAGGTCGGGCGCTTGCAAAATTGCCGGTAATAGGGCTTCAGCGCCTCGGCCGTCGCCTTGTCCTTGACGATGCTTTCGGCGCGCCCGCGCACCTCCTGCATCTTTTCGAAATCGGCCAGCTCGGTCAGCTTGGCCATTTCCGATGGCGTGAGTCCGGAACCCTTGATGTTGCCGGTCATCCCCGCAAGGTTGCGGAAAATATGGGTCCAGCCGTCGCCGACCAGATCCTCATCCTGTTCGCCGCCCGCCAGCAAGGTATTGAAATTGTCGATGCGGCGTTTCTGCCAGCCCGGTTGCAGGCTCTTTACCCATTCGGGGTCCGTCGGGCGGTTGGCGCGCACATCCACTGAAGATGGGGTGCGCTGGAACACAAAAAGCTGCTTCGCCGCCGAACCCACATGCCAGACGCATTGCACAGCGGTGGCGCCGGTGCCGATGATCGCCACCCGCTTGTCGCCCAGTTTGTTCAGATTACCGTTCGAATCACCCCCTGTATAATTATAGTCCCAGCGGCTGGTGTGGAAAGTGTGGCCCTTATATTTCTCGATGCCTTCCACAGCAGGCAGTTTGGGTTTGTTCAGCGGCCCGTTCGACATCGCCACAAAACGCGCCTTCATCCGGTCGCCGCGGTTGGTGGTGACGATCCATTTAGACTCCTCCTCGTCCCACTCCATGGCCGTCACGTCGGTCTGGAAGCAGGCGTCCGCATACAGATCATATTTCTGGCCGATCTTGCTGCAATATTCCAGAATCTCCGGCGCGTGGGTGTATTTCTCCTTCGGCACGAAGTTCATTTCCTCGAGCAGCGGCAAATAGATATAGGATTCGATATCGCAGGCCGCGCCCGGATAGCGGTTCCAGTACCAGGTGCCGCCGAAATCGCCGCCCTTTTCGATGATGCGAATGCTTTTGACGCCCGCCTCGCGCAATCGCGCGCCCGCGAGCAATCCGCCAAAGCCGCCGCCGATGACAATCACCTCGACTTCGTCATTCAACGGCTCGCGGGTAAAGCCGGGCTCAACATACGGATCGTCGACGAAATGCGCGAACTGCGCGCCGATCTCACGATACTGGGTCGGTCCGTCTTCACGGACGCGTTTGTCGCGCTCCCGCCGGTATTTATCGCGCAGCTGATCTGGATCAAAGCCCAGTTCGGCGGGCGACTTCACCCTGTAGACAGACCCCGTGGTTTGCTGGCTCATCTTCCTCTCCCTTGATTGTTGGTTGCGGCTATCTTCCATGTGTCCATCACACGCGGCGAAGCCGTTCATTCATTCAGACGCGCCAGGGCGCGGCGCGTCTTCGCCAATCAAGTATATTTTAGGAAGAGGCTTCCCCGCAAGCATGCTGGCGCTATTAAGAGCGGAAGTTTCCGGAATTACAGTCTGAACTTGTTCCAATTTATCCGGCGAACATTATCCCGTCAGGCCGAACGGGTTTGATTCGTCTCTGTATTTCCGGCTGTCATCGGAGCTTTTAACGCCTGGCATATCCAGTGACGCCATGATGGCGATCACCTCTGACGTAAGCGTCTGGGAATTATGTCCCAACCCGGCCAGGCTGTTACCAGAATAGCGGAAGCCACCCGTGCTGGATGGTAGTGGCGGCAGCCCCGCCCCCGAGCCGGGCGTGTAGGCATCCGGAGGAGAATTGGCCGCGTACAGCATGTCCACGGCGGGCGCCTTCGACTTGCTGGTCAGGAACCGCTCCACCTCGGCCACACTGCGCGCATGCCCATTTTCAAAGAAAATTCCTTTATTGGCCCGTGCCGCTGCTGGAAACATATGTGCGGCATTGGCCGACGGGTTTTGTTCCGCTGCCGTAATTAATTTTGCGGCGCCGGAGGCGCCCAATACATGGGCGGCATATAGCTCGCCGCTGTTGACGCTCCTGTCCAACTTCTTTTCCAGCACGATGTGGTTGTCATTGGTCAATTCCCCGGCCATCAGCGCCGAAACCTCGGTGTTGCGGCGCAGGGCAAGAATTTCCTTCCTCTGGGCGGGATCCGGCACAATGTACCGGCCGCTCGAATCCTTGAAAATGCCCTTCGCCTGCGCCGCAAGGCCATGTTCAGCCCCATGCTGCTTGACCATTCCCAGCCATGTCTGTTCAATGAACTGGAACATGCCCGAGGCGCTGCTGGTGCCTGCTTTTGCCTGTGAATTCAAGGCGCTTTCACGCATGGCGGTATTGACCAGATGGTCGAAACCGGTTCCGGTTTCGACACTCGCCTGCTGTAAAGCTCTGGAAATACCCGAAAATTTTGTGGGGTCCAGAGTGGCTAACGGATATGGCATAGGATTCTCCTTGTCCCCCCTGTGTTAGCAATCCATGTGCCAGACAGCCGCCCGATATGATAAGATGGCGCGATCGGACAGATGTTCATATTATGTTCGTCACGACTCACTCCTCATCAGGTTATTTCTTTCCTCATGCACAAATTCATCTCCGTCCGGGGCGCGCGCGAACATAATCTGGCGAATATTGATGTGGACCTGCCCCGGGATTCGCTGATCGTCATTACCGGCCTGTCCGGGTCGGGCAAAAGCTCGCTGGCGTTCGACACCATCTATGCCGAGGGTCAGCGGCGCTATGTCGAAAGCCTGTCCGCCTATGCCCGGCAATTCCTGGAAATGATGCAGAAGCCGGATGTCGATCATATCGAAGGGTTGAGCCCAGCCATCTCCATCGAACAGAAAACCACCTCGCGCAATCCGCGTTCCACGGTCGGCACCGTCACCGAAATCTATGATTATATGCGCCTGCTGTTCGCGCGGGTGGGCGTGCCCTATTCTCCCGCCACCGGGCTGCCCATCGAAAGCCAGACCGTCAGTCAGATGGTGGACAAGCTGACCGCCCTGCCCGAAGGCACGCGCCTGTTTCTGCTGGCCCCGCTGGTGCGCGGACGCAAGGGCGAATATCGCAAGGAAATGGCCGATCTGATGAAGCGCGGGTTTCAGCGTGTCAAAGTGGATGGCACCTATCATGAAATCGATGCGGTTCCGGAATTAAATAAGAAAACCAAGCATGATATCGACGTGGTGGTGGACCGCATCGTGATCCGCCCGGACCTGCAGAGCCGCCTGGCCGACAGTTTTGAAACCGCGCTGGCGATTGGCGACGGCATAGCTGTCGCCGAAATGGCGGATAAAGAGGGCGAGCGCATTCTATTTTCCGCCAAATTCGCCTGCCCGGTCTCGGGTTTCACCATTGCCGAGATCGAACCGCGTTTATTTTCGTTTAACAATCCCTTTGGCGCCTGCCCGGCCTGCGACGGGCTGGGCACCGAAATGGTGATCGATCCCGATCTGGTTATCCCTGATGATTCCTTGAGTTTGCGCGGCGGGGCCGTGGGGCCGTGGGCGCGTTCCTCGACCGCCTATTATAATCAGACGCTGGATAGCCTGGCCCGGCATTTCAAATTCTCTACCACCCTGCCCTGGAAGGAAATTCCCAGGGTGCCGCGGGACACCATCCTGTATGGCTCCGGCGAGGATATTATCCGCATGTCCTATGTCGATGGCGAAAGGAAATACCAGATCAGCAAGCCCTTCGAGGGCGTGATCACCAATCTGGAGCGCCGCTACCGCGAAACCGACAGCAGCTGGACCCGCGAGGAAGTGGAGAAATATCAGCGCATCACCGCCTGCGAAGTGTGTTCCGGAAACCGTCTGAAACCCGAGGCGCTGGCGGTAAAGCTGGATCGCCTGCATATCGCGCAGGTTTCGGAAATGTCGATCCGTCAGGCCAAGCAATGGTTTGACGCCCTGCCTGCGACGCTGACCTCACAACAGCAGGAAATCGCCTCGCGCATATTGAAGGAAATTCGCGAAAGATTAGGTTTTCTTAACGATGTCGGCCTTGAATATCTGACCCTCGCGCGCAACTCGGGCACCCTGTCCGGCGGTGAATCGCAACGCATCCGGCTTGCGTCGCAGATTGGCTCCGGATTGACCGGCGTGCTGTATGTCCTGGACGAACCCTCGATCGGCCTGCACCAGCGCGACAATGAGCGCCTGCTGGTGACTCTGAAAAATCTGCGCGATCTCGGCAACACGGTCATTGTGGTGGAACATGACGACGAAGCCATCCGCAGCGCCGATTATGTGGTGGATATGGGGCCGGGCGCCGGCGTGCTGGGCGGCCATATCGTGGCGCAGGGTGCGCCTCAGGATATTATGGACAATCCCCGCAGCCTGACCGGCCAGTATCTGACCGGGACGCGGAAAATTCCGGTGCCTGACACACCCAGGCCCGTGCATCCAAAACGCATGCTAAGCATCATTGGCGCCAGCGAGAATAATCTGAAAAATGTCGATGCGCATATTCCGCTGGGCACGTTTACCTGCGTGACGGGTGTGTCCGGCGGCGGCAAATCCACCCTCATTATCGAAACCCTCTACAAGGCGGCGGCGCGCAAGCTGAATGGGGCGCGAGAACTGGCCGGCGCGCACAGGCGCATCGACGGGCTGGAACTGCTCGACAAGGTCATCGATATCGATCAATCGCCGATTGGCCGCACGCCGCGCTCCAACCCCGCCACCTATACGGGGGCCTTTTCCCCCATTCGGGACTGGTTTGCCGGGCTGCCGGAAGCTAACACCCGGGGTTACAAAGCCGGACGATTTTCCTTCAACGTCAAGGGAGGGCGCTGCGAGGCCTGTCAGGGCGACGGCGTGATCAAGATCGAAATGCATTTTCTGCCCGATGTCTATGTGTCATGCGATGTCTGCATGGGGCGGCGCTATAACCGGGAGACACTGGAAATCACCTTCCGTGACAAAAGCATCGCCGATGTTCTGGATATGACGGTTGACGCGGCGGCGGATTTTTTCAAGGCTGTGCCCTCCATCCGGGACAAACTGGTCACGCTGCAACGCGTCGGGCTGGGCTATATCAAGGTCGGGCAACAGGCGACAACCCTGTCCGGCGGCGAGGCCCAGCGGGTCAAACTGGCCAAGGAGCTGGCGCGCCGCGCCACCGGCCGCACCTTGTACATTCTCGATGAACCGACGACAGGATTGCATTTCGAGGATGTGAAGAAACTGCTCGAGGTTCTGCAGGAACTGGTCGACACCGGAAACACCATGGTGGTGATCGAGCATAATCTTGAAGTCATTAAGACCGCCGACTGGATCATTGACCTTGGCCCCGAGGGCGGCGATGGCGGCGGGCGCATTGTCGCCGAAGGAACACCGGCCGAAATCGCAGGCGTGGAAGAAAGCTATACCGGGCAATTCCTGAAACGGATCGTCACGCCCGCCATTCCGCAAACCAGGCTGCGCCGCAAGGCAGGCCAATCCAGGTAACGCGGATTTCGCTCCAATGGCCTGGCCCCTATGGTTAATAAATGTCTAACGGCATTCGATCTGAAAATTACAGAGAGATCAAAGCCAACGGACGATAAATAAAAATGCCGATCCCGGATAAAAGTGGGACAGGCTGAAAGCCTGCCCCGTATTTGATCCGTACCAGGTGTCTGTTAGCGGAACAGCGCCAGCAGAACTGACGGCGCCTGGTTGGCGATGGTGATCGCCTGCGTGGCGAGCTGCTACTGGGCCTGCAGAGCCTGCAGCTTGCTGCTGGCTTTGGCGAGATCCGCGTCGACAAGGGCGCCAAGACCTTTTTCCGTGGCATCTGAAATCGACTTGACGAAACTGTTTTGCGATTCGATGGCGCGAAGATCGCCCGCGATACCGCTTAATGCATTGTTGGTGGCGGCGACAAACAGATCCAGCGTATTGCTGCTGGAATTCAGGAAGGTACGCGCAAGGGTCGCCGTCACACTGGCGCCAATCGAGGCGTTGAAGGTTGACGCCGAGGTGAAGACCTGCACGCCCGTCACGCTGATCTGCGTGCCTACCGTGTCGGCAATGAAGCTGATCGCAGCGGTGTTGTCCAACAGATTGGTGCCGTTGAACTTGGCCTGTGTGATCAAATTTTTGGTCTGTGTGGTCAAACCCTTAAGGTCGGTGGTATAGGTCGTGCGCTGTGTCGCCGTGATCGAGTTGTCCGCCAACTGGGTCAGCTTGGACTTGATTTCCGAGAACAGGTTGGACACCGCCGTGGCGCCCGCAAGGCCCACTTCCGCCAGACCGACCGCGCCGCTAAGGCTCTGCTGCACAGCGCCCAGCGAAGCCACACCGGCGCGCAGGCCCTGCGCCACCGCAAAGGTCGAAGCGTCGTCCTTGGCGTCCGCTACCTTGTAACCGGTCTGGATTTGTTTGGAGACTTTGTCCAGCTCGATGCCGACATTGCGCAGGGTCTGTTAGGCGACCAATGCGCCGGCATTAGTATGAATCGTCGTCATGCTTGTTACTCTCCATTCCGGATTGATCGGCAGCATTTTGCTGCCTGGCCTTGCTGGCCTGCCTGGAGATGCGCAACGACCGTGCCATTAGTGCCCGCTAAAAACTGCCTACCCGGCAACTTATGTTCAATATTACGATTTTTACCAATTGGTTAACCGGGATTAAGCCTAACAAAGATGAACAGGCCCCATACAAAACAATGGACGGCAAATCCGCCCCGGCAGTTTTTTCTGTACCGGGAATTTTTTGCCGTCCCGTCGCCCGCCATTGAGCCATTTTAACGGGTGCCAGATGGGCAGATTCCCCCCTGTCCGCGGCTGTCAGGCGATCTAGAGCAGTTTGTGACCGGGTTGAATCGGATCCCCACCCGCCCGCCCCCTTTCAGGGGGAGGCGGAATTCGCCACAGGGTTCCCTCCCCTCCAGGCTACGCCGAAGCGAAGCTTCAGCTTCGCCCAGGCGAGTGGAAAGGGGGAGGGGCAGGGCCCGCTGCGCCAGCGCCTGCGCGGCGAGAGGAGATCAACGATAAGCAGGATAACCAAGCATGTTTCAACCTGATCACAACATGGTTTATATGGCTGAACGAAAGAAGAATGCGTCCCGCCCCCAAAAATCAGGGCCATCGGGGACGTTTGGCGTCTGCTAGACGGCAGTCGCGTTGGGATTTAGCCCCTTCATGATGTTTCTGTTCACATCGATCAGGGCCGCAATGTCTTCACCCTTGCGGGTCACTTCACGGGAATATTTCTGCACCCAGATGCTAAGCGAAACAATGGCCGCACGGGTCTCTTTTGGCAGGAGGTTATCATCGCTGGCGCAATCCGTCCCTAACGCAATCCATAATTTGCGGTTCCGGTCGACGGCCTCCACCAGTTTGCCGTCTACCATGCCGCGCTGCTGCGCCTCCAGCAGATCGCGTGTGATTTCTGCAAACAGGCGATACTCGGTATTACGGGGATTTTCAGTATTTTTAAGCGTGCGCTGATAGGCGTTTAGGCTCATTACCCAAAATCTCCTGCTCAAACTCTAATAAACGGGCGCACAGGCGAAGCGCTGCATAATAACGATGGCTGACCACTTCCTTGCTAATCTCGACGCAGAGCAGCAGGACTTCCGGACGGCTGACCGCCTCCATGAATTCCGCCATCCGCAACGAAAAATCCCTGTAATAATTTTCCTGCCCCGCCTCATCCAGATACATCATCATGATCGGGAAATAGATGTGCTTTGCCGGGGTGGTGACGTCATAGGGCTGCATGATGTCGCGTTCACGCAATATGGACGCATGGTTCTGTACAACCAGGGTTCCCCGGCGTTCGCCATTGACAATTACCGCGCCATTAACCGCGAACTTCTCGCCGGGTTTTAACGAAAGCTTAAGGGGCATGTATCAACTCCGGTCGGACAATGCAGGGCTGGCATCGCCAAACTTAAGCCCTCGAAGTTAATAAATTGCTTCATGTGAGGAAAAACACCGGATTATCCGATTTATTAACCGGTTCCAGGCCATCATGACATCATGAACCTGAAACGGAAAGTTAGCCGCCAGATTGAACGCGGCCGGCGCGCCCACATACGAAGTGACCCCGTCAAGGTGCAGCAGGCCATCGAGTCCATGAAGGCGGGGCTGGCAAGCCACGAAAACGGCGAATTAGAGGCCGCGATCAGCCATTACCGGGCGGCCATCGCATATTATCCCGCTCTGGCGCAGGCGCATAACGCCTTGGGCGTGGCGCTGCATGACAATGGCTCGCTCAGGGACGCGCTCGATGCGCACCGCAAGGCGGCAGAGTTAAAAAATGATTACGCAGATGCCTATTTCCACTGCGGAAACATTTTGCTGGAAATGCGCGAATACAGCCCTGCCGCACAGATGCTGCAGCAGGTCATCAACATGGATCCATCCTATGTGCGCGCCTATGACTGCCTGGGCCAGGTTCTGTTCAGAATGTACCGCATAGATCAGGCCCACGCGGTCTATTCCGCGGGGCTGGCGCTGGCGCCCGATGACGCCGATATGCTGCACAATATTTCGCTGGTGCTCATGCTGCTCGGCCGCCGCACCGAAGCCATGCAAAATCTGGAAAAGGCCATTGCATCGGGGCCGCACAAGCCCATGTCGCAATGTTATTTGCTGACCAATAAAATGTATCTGTGTGACTGGGAGAATATCGAAAAACTCTCGGAGGATCTGGTCAAACACGTCATCGATCACAAACTGCCCCTGGATCCATTTTCTTTCCAGGGGTTTCCCTCGGCGCCGGACAATGCAGCGCAACTGGCCTGCGCGCAGGGCAACGCCGAGGTCATTTCGGCGTCCATGAAGGTTAACGGTCATCCGCCTGGATTCACCCGGGCGAAGCATACCCATGAACGCATCCGTGTAGGCTATCTGTCCATGGATTTCCGCAGCCATCCCATGGCTTATCTGATGACAGAAATTCTGGAAAAGCATGACCGTAGTAAATTTGAAATATCCGCCTACTCGTTTGGGCCGCCTGATGATAGCCCTGAACGCCAAAGGTTCAGGGATGTGTGCAATCATTTTATAGAAGTGCAGGACCTCACGGATCAGCAGACCGCACAAGTTATTCAAGAGGACGAGATAGACATTCTCATTAACCGCAAAGGCTATACGTTTGGGCACAGGCTTGGAATTCTGGCGCGCCGTCCGGCGCCGCTCCAGGTCAATTATCTGGCCTTTGGCGGAACCATGGGCGTGGATTTTATTGACTACGCCGTGGTCGACGAATTTGTCGTGCCGCCTGATCAGCAGAAATTCTACACTGAACGTCTGGTCTATCTGCCGGACACCTATCAGCCGAACAGTTTCAGACCCGTATCTACTGTCACCCCGCCGCGCGCGGAATGCGGTCTGACGGAAAATGCATTCGTCTTCTGCTGTTTCAATCAGACCTACAAGATTACACCAGGTGTGTTTGACATTTGGATGCACATATTACTGCGTACGCCCGGCAGTGTTCTGTGGCTGTTGAAGCCCGATGAGGAAACGGCCGCCAATTTGCGCCGCGAGGCGGCGGCGCGTGGCGTGGACCCCGGCCGCCTGGTTTTCGCCCCGAAAGTTTCGCAGGCGAAACATCTGGCGCGCCACCGCAATGCCGATCTCTTCCTCGACACTCTGGTTGTGAACGCGTTGACGACGGCAAGCGACGCGCTGCATATGGGCATCCCCATCATCACCTGCCCCGGCAACACCTTTGTGGCGCGCGGCGCCGCCAGCATCCTGCGCGCCTTCGAGATGCCGGAACTGATTGCGCAAAATATCCATGAATATGAGGAACTGGCGGTAGCGATTGCGGCCCGGCCAGAACTCTATCGGCAGCTCGCAGAAAAAGCCGCGAGCAAACGCGAAACGGCCCCGCTGTTCAATAGCAGCCGCTATACAAATCATCTGGATGCTGCCTATGTGGAGATGTGGCGTTTGCACCAGTCGGGCGAACATCCAAAACCCTTCTCTGTGCAGCCCATTAACCATAATTAATTTTCTGTGGAAATTAAGGCTATTTTAATATCTGCAGCCTATATTACTGGTAGATGTGATAAAACCAGTTGGCCATAAGTGGATGAAGGCCAAAAGGCGGCGAGGACAGAGATGAGCGATCTATCTGTATCAGGAAATCGGATTGGTGTGAGGGTAATCAACGCAAAACAGCCGAACGAGGTTCAGGGTGTGGAGGGTGTCCCGCCTGTTCCAGCGCTCAAAAGCCAATCTTCCGACCAGGAATCCTCGTCTCAAAAGGGTGCAGAAAATCCATTAGATAAAAGTACGCGCCTATCCATTCAGCGTGATGACGCCACCGGCCGTTACGTCTTCAGATCCATCGACCCCCAGACTGGCGATGTCCTGATGCAATATCCAACCGAGGAGATGCTGTCCCAGATTGCCCGGGTCCGGGAAATTACCGGCCTGACGGTGGATGAAGGCGTCTAGACTTTCCAGTCTGCAAAGCCTGCCGCCGTAGCCATACCTGTCCAGCCCGGCGGGCAGCGTTTTTTTCCCCTTCTGGAAAATTATGCCGCACTTTCTCACAATAATAAGACAATATGCTAATTATTTCATATGGTTATATATATCATGCGGTTGGCACACTAGTTGCTTCTCTCCTCAATATAACCGGCGCCGGGAACATGGCGGCGCGAAAATCAGGAGAAGCCGATGGCCATATCGCTCAATACAAATTCCTCCGCACTTATTGCACTACAGCAACTAAATGTGAGCAACCGCGAACTGGATATCACCCAAAGCAGGGTATCCACAGGCTACAAGGTCGCAAATTCAAAGGATGATCCCAGCACCTACGCGGTCGCGCAGAACCAGCGCGCCGATCATGACGCCTATGACGCCATTAGCCAGAGCGCCCAGCGTGGCCTGAATGTTCTTGATGTGACCATCAAATCACTCGAAACAATATCAAACCTGCTGATCGAGATGAGAGTGAAGGCGATCGAGGCTGCCAACCCTGCAATAACTCCGCAGAACCGGCAGCTGATTGATGCCGATTATCTGGCCTATGTGCCCAGGTAACAACGGTTCTTAACTCGGCCACTTACGACAATACTAATCTGATCAACAAAAGCCCCGTTATGCCGGCCAATGATGATTTATCCATAATTGCGGAACCCACCGCCAGCGTGGCTTCCTCCATCATCGTGGCCGCAATTGACGCCAAGGCGTCAACCACGGCTCTTATGGCCAACATTAACTCCGTCGCCAACGCCAACACCGAAATAACTGCACTGGATGGCATGCTGCAATTCGTCAGCACCGCCCTCGCTACCATGGGCAGCAGTTCTACGCGTCTGGAGTCGCATTCCGGCTTTGAAAAAAAGCTTCAGGATGCGCTCACAATTGGGATTGGGTTCCTGGTGGATGCTGATCTCACCGCAGAAAGCGCGCGCCTGAAATCAGTACTGATCCAGCAACAGCTGAGTACGCAATCCCTGCAGATCGCCAACAGCCGCCCGCAGATAATTCTTTCCCTTTTCCAGAATAGTTAGGATTGCCGCTACGGGCCCGACACCGTGAAAAGATATTGAAATAAAGCCGCGGGAATAAAACCCGTAAAAATGTTGGGGAACATTGAAGGGAGGCCTTTAGGGCCTCCCCTTTTTTGTCCGGCGTGATTTTTTATGCCTCAACCGATGCCCGCGCCCGGTGCCGTCGGTAAGTCTCACAAAAACCTGGCGCGCCAGAAACTGGGCGAGGAATGTGCGCGGTGGCTAATGAGTGGCGGGGACATCTAGCCCCCTACTCAATCGCATAACGCCAGGGCTTTGCCGGCTGTGTGGCGGTTTCGTCAATCGTCCACAGCGGCATGGAAATGCCATCGCCCGCATCCTTGTAGACGATGCGCAGCCGCGTGCCGATGCCCACGCTGCGGACCAGTTCGGGCGGCGCCAGATCGCCATCCGGCTTCGCGAGATTTCCGGTAAAGCGCAGCCCGTCATATTCCCCCGGCTTACCCTTTTGCGTATCCAGCTCCACCAGCAGCAGCATATAGGGGGAGTACTGACGGAACACCGGCTGAATAGCGTGATGCACCTCGCCATACGAATAGAGAGTCCCCTTGCCTTCCACCGGCTTCCAGGTCGCCTTCGGGCTGGCGCAGAACGGGCACGCGGTGGTGGGTGGGTAACGGAACAGCTTGCAATCGTCGCAATTTTGCAGATGCAAATCGTGCTTCGCGCAATAGCCAAAAAATTCACGATATTCATGCTGCAGATCGTTGATCACCAGCGGCATGCCCAGATATTCGCCTCTGACCGTCATGATAATTCTCCCCCGTCCTATCTGTTGTCCTGGGCCATCACCATGGCCGATCCGGTGCCCGGCATGGCCCAGCCCAGATTGGCGGTAACCTCCACCTTCTTCACCTGGCGGCAGCCGCCCTCTCGGTAATCATAGCTGTGCTGGCGTTTGCCGTTCGCGCCCATCGGGCAGCTATCGTCTATATCGTGGCGCAATTGCCGCACATTCTCGATCACCATATTGACGCCATGCGTATAGCCCTCGCACAGATGCCCGCCGCTGGTGTTGTTGGGCCGCCGACCGCCCAGCCGCATGGTCCCATCCGATACATAGACGCCGCCATCGCCCTTTTTGCAGAAGCCATAATCTTCCAGCTGCAACATGGTGGTGAAGGTGAAGGCGTCATAGGAACCCGTCACATCGACATCCTCCGGCCCGAGCCCGGCATTGGGCCACAGAATATCCTTGGCGTAATGCCCGGCCACGGTGGAAATCGGCCCGGCCTGATAATGCATGTCGGGGCGCGGCTTGCAGCATCGTCCGACGACGGACTGAATGACGGCCGGCGCATGGCGGCAATCGCGCGCCCGGTCGATGCGGGTAATGACAATCGCGGTGCCATTGTCGGTTTCGACGCAGCAGTCCAGCAGATGCAGCGGCTTGACGATCATGCGGCTGTTGATCACATCCTCCACCGTCATGCGCTTTTTGTAAAACGCCTTGGGGTTGCTGGACGCGTGTTCGGAATGGATCACCTTCACCATCGCCACCTGTTCGGGCGTCGTGCCATAATCATACATGTGCCGCATAAAACTCTGGCAGAACATCTGCCCCGCACTGCTCAGCCCATAGGAGCGCGTGAACAAGCCGTCGCCGCCCACCGGGGCGACCGCGCCGCGCCCGCCGGTGCCGCCGATGCGTATTTCTGAAAAACCATTCATGGCGCGGAAAATCACCACGGTCCTGCACATGCCGGCCTCGATCACGCCCATGGCGATGCCGATCAGCGCCTCGGTGCTGGACCCGCCGCCATATACGTCCATGTAGAAATTCGGGCGGATGCCCAGATCGCCCGCAATGGTGGGCGAGAAGGTGGAATCATTATAGCTGTAGGACAGCATGCCATCGACGTCCGACGGCTTTAGCCCCGCATCCTCGATCGCCTTGCGCACCGCCTCGGTGCCCATCGAGCGGGTGGTACGGCCGGAGCCGCGCACGTAAGCGGTTTCACCTACACCCACGATGGCGTATTTGCCGCGCAGAAATTTTTCGCTGTCCGCATTGATGTCGCCGCTTGCCGCCATGACCGCCTCCCCCGAATTTAATTTGGGGCTAGCTTAGGCGGGGAAAGGGCGGATGGCTAGGGGGATTAAATAAATTGCGGAATAAGTGCTTAAGCAGATCCAGCCACGTTTAACCTCAAGCGCGCATGTGTTATTCGATGGCAGGTTGGACAAAGTAAGGCAAAATCAGCGGTAGTCGTCCCACGGACTCCTTCCTCCAGAGGGGCTTTGTGGTGGAGGTCTAGTAACGATCTTGGCCCTATCCCTTGCAGATCACTGCGGCGGGCCGGGTCAAATTCGCAATCGTCACAATTAAGTGTTCCAGCCTTATGCCGTTGCCTGATGAAAGTGTCAGCAAGCCAACTTGCGCGGAGCCGCACCTTTCCCCATCGTTCTGCAGTCATTCCTTCGATAGCAAACGCGGGAAGATCATGGTCTATGAGTTTGCGTGTTCGAGGATCGATTTCGCTTCGCTCGGCCTTCTCGAAATCATCTTCGATCCCGATCCACGCATTTGGTGCAGGAAGCTTTTCCAGTTCTAATTGAGCGATAGGAGCCCGGTCGTCGTTGCTGAGAGGGCGAAGAGTCGCCGAAGGATGGCCATACAACCGCCCGTAAGATTCTTCCCCAAGAATTTCCTTAGCTTTTGGCCTTCCCTTCACGAGATAGCTTTCGGTAATCGGAAAGGCAACGGACCATCGGTGGCGTTTGCCTGGCTTTGCCCACTGATCCTGTAAACAGGAAAACTCTTCTCCTCCTATGATCTCATGTAACGGACGGGGGCTGTTGAGCAGCCGATGAACGGCAATAAATCGTCCCGCAAGCTCGGCATGATTCTTTCGTTCCTCAAGCATTTGAGGATCGTTTTCGAAACCGGGGTTGGGTGCGCTAAAACTTTCCGTGATGTATTCTATTACGTATCCATTGCCAAATTGACGATTGATCGTTGATTGGCATTTCGCCCGCGCTGACGCGCTTCCATCTACAGGAGTGAAACCAAGCCAATTGGTTCCGGCTAACCAGTCCGCCTTGGATGCCGTTACAGGTTTGGGAAGATCGGAAATACGCATAATATTACTTTTAATCCCCCTCCAGCAGCAACACCGGCACCACGTCACCTGCCCTGGCGGCGGGGGCGAAAGGCGGGCGGATGATCAGGCATCCGGCCTTTGCAAGACTGGAAAGCATCGCGCTATCCTGCACGGTAAACGGCGTGGCCACGCCGTCCGCGCTGAGGCTCGCGCGCACATAATCCTGCCGGTTGTCGTTGGGCCCCATATCCGCGCCCAGAATGGCCGTTCCAGTATAATTACCGCCGCCAGTTTCGCCCAGCAGCTCCGCAATCGCGGGGCGCACAAACAGCAGGCCGCACACCATCGAGGACACCGGATTGCCCGGCAGGCCCAGCATCGGCGTGCCCCCCATCTGCCCGAAGATCAGCGGCTTGCCCGGTCGCATGGCGATTCTCCAGAAATCCACTTTCAGGCCAGCCTCCCCCAGCACGCTCTGCACCAGATCATGATCGCCTACCGAGGCGCCGCCCAGCGTGATCAGCATGTCTGCGCCGCGTGCGCCCAGCGCCATGGCGCGCAGTTCTTCGCGGTCATCGGCGGCGATGCCCAGATCAATGGCCTCGCCCCCGCAGGCCGCGATCATCGCGGCAAGCCCCAGCGCATTGGAGCTGACAATCTGATGCGGGCCGATGGGTTCGCCCGGGCGCACCAGCTCATCGCCCGTCGCCAGCAGCGCAATGCGCGGCCTGCGCGCGACCTTCAGCCAGGGCACATTCATCGCCGCCGCCAGCGCCACATCGCGCGCCCCAAGCCGCCGTCCCGGCGTCAGCATCACATCGCCTGCGCGGAAATCCAGCCCCTCGGGCCTGATGTGCCTGCCCGCCGCCGCACTTTCCCTGATCGTGACCTGATCACCGGCAACAGATGTGTCTTCCTGAATGATGATCGTGTCTGCGCCGTGGGGAACCGGACCGCCGGTAAATATCCGCACCGCCTGCCCCGGCCCAACCATTCCGGCAAACGCAGCGCCCGCCGGGGCCTGACCGATGACCGTCAGCCTTGCCGGAACCGCCGCCACATCATGGGCGCGCACCGCATAGCCATCCATGGCGGAAACGGCAAAGGGCGGCTGGGTGCGGTTCGACGCCACGGCCCGCGCCAGCACCCGGCCATGCGCGTGTGCAATGCCGACCATCTCGGTACCCGCCGGGCGCAGCGCTGCGGTAATGCGCGCCAGCGCCTCCTCCACTGAAATGAGGGGTTGCGCCGCCATCCGATCACGGCGCGTTGTAGACGCCCGACTTGCCGCCGGACTTGTGTTTCAGAAAGGTGGGGCCGATGACCATGCCGCGATCCACCGCCTTGCACATGTCATAAATCGTCAGCGCCGCCACCGAGGCCGCCGTCAGCGCCTCCATTTCCACGCCGGTCTGGCCGGTCAGTTTTGCAGTCGCCGTGATGACAATACGGTTATGCTTTTTTTCCGGCTCAAAATCGACCGTCACCTGGCTGAGCGCCAGCGGATGACAGAGCGGAATGAGATCGGAGGTGCGTTTGGCGCCCATGATGCCCGCCAGCCGCGCCACGCCCAGCACATCGCCCTTGCCGACGCCGCCCTGCAGGATCAGTTTCAGTGTTGCAGGCAACATCGTGACATGGCTGATCGCCGTCGCCACCCGCGCGGTTTCGTCCTTGCCCGACACGTCGACCATCGCCGCCTGGCCCCTGTCATCAAAATGTGTAAGTTTTTTGCCCGCCATGCTCAGCCCGTCTTTTTCAGCAGGGCGCGGGTCGCGGCTTCGACATCCGCCTGCCGCATCAGGCTTTCGCCTACCAGAAAACACTTAACGCCGATCGCGGCGCAGCGGGCCAGATCGGCGGGCGTCGCCAGGCCGCTTTCGCTCACCACCAGATAATTTTCGGGCAGCCGTTTTTGCAAGGATATTGTAGTTTCAAGGCTGGTCTCGAAAGTTTTGAGATTTCGGTTGTTTATACCCATCAGCCTGCTCGAAAGCCTAAGGGCGCGGTCCAGCTCTTCCGCGTCATGCACCTCCAGCAGCACATCCATGCCCCATACCTTCGCGGCGCGCTCCAGCTCCGCCGCCTGCGCATCCGTCACCGCCGCCAGAATGATCAGGATGCAGTCCGCCCCCCAGGCCCGCGCCTCCACCACCTGATAGGGGTCATACATAAAGTCCTTGCGCAGCACGGGAAGCGATACAGCCTTGCGCGCCTGTGTCAAAAATTCCGGCGCCCCCTGAAACGACGGGGTGTCGGTCAGCACCGACAGACAGGCCGCACCCCCCGCCTGATAGGCGCGCGCCAGTGCTGCCGGATCAAAGTCGCCGCGGATCAGTCCTTTGGAGGGGCTGGCCTTTTTGATCTCGGCGATCAGGGCATATTCGCCCTGCCCGGCCCTTGCCGCCAGCGCCTTCGCAAATCCGCGCACAGCGCCTGCCTCCCGCGCCGCCTGCTCCAGCCGCGCCAATGGCATATCGCGTTTTGCCGCCGCTATTTCCTCGCGCTTATACGCGCCGATCCGGCTCAGAATGTCACTCATGACACGGTTCTGCCGTTTGAAATGGCGATTAGCCGTTGCAGCACCCCTGCCGCCCCGCCCCTATCAATGGATTGCGCGGCCAGTTTGACGCCTGATTTAAGATCGGCAGCCTTACCCGCCACGATCAGGGCCGCGGCGGCGTTCAATAGTACGATATCCCGGTAGGGGCCCTTTACGCCTGCCAGCAGATCGCGGATGGCGTTGGCGTTGGCCTCGCTATCCCCGCCCAGCAGATCTACCGGCTGGGCCAGTTCCAGCCCCGCGTCGGCGGGCGTAATTTCAAAATTCCGTATTTCGCCGTTTTCCAAAGCGCACACATAGCTAGGCCCGGTGGTGGTCAATTCATCCAGCCCGTCCGAACCATGCACCACCCAGGCGCGTTCGGTTCCCAGATTGGCGAGCACCTGCGCCAGCGGCTGTACCCATTCGCGCGCGAACACACCGATCAATTGCCGCCTGGCCCCCGCCGGGTTCGACAGCGGCCCCAGCAGATTAAAGATGGTGCGCGTACCCAGTTCCATGCGCGCCGGGCCAACATGTTTCATGGCCCCGTGATGGCGGGGCGCCATCATGAAACCGAGACCCGCTTCTGTTATGCACTGGCTGACGATTTCAGGTGAGGTTTCTATGTTAACCCCAAGTGCAATAAGAACTTCCGCCGATCCGGTTTTGGAAGAAAGCGCGCGGTTGCCATGCTTGGCCACGGGTATGCCGCATCCCGCCACCACGAAAGCGGCGGCGGTGGAGATATTGAATGTGCCTGACGCGTCGCCGCCCGTGCCGCAGGTGTCGATAGCGTTGGATGGCGCCTCCACCCGCAGGGCCTTTTCCCGCATGACGGTGGCGGCTGCGGTGATTTCATCCGCCGTCTCCCCCCGCACCCGTAGCGCCATCAAAAAGCCGCCGATCTGCGAAGGCGTGGCCGCGCCCGTCATCATGATCTCAAACGCCTGCCGCGCCTGCATAAGCGTCAGCGGCGCGCCGGTGGCGACATGCCCCAGCAGGGTTTTGAAATCGCTCATGCCGCCTGCCATTCCGGCACATTCGCGCCGGTCAGCAAAAGGAAATTACGCAGCAGTTCATGCCCGAACTGCGAGGCAATGCTTTCGGGGTGAAACTGCACGCCATGCACCGGATGGCTGCGGTGGGCAACCCCCATGATCACGCCATCGGATGTCTGCGCGGTGATCTCCAGACATTCGGGCAGGCTCGCACGTTCAATCACCAGGCTATGGTAACGTGTTGCCTGAAAATTATCCGGCAAGCCCTTGAACAAACCAGTATTGTCATGCGTGATGGTGCTGAGTTTGCCGTGCATGACTGGATTGGTGCGCACGATTTTGCCGCCATAGGCCTGACCAATGCATTGATGCCCCAAACACACGCCCAATATCGGGATCGCGCCATTTACCTTGGCTATCAGATCGAGACAGATTCCGGCCTGATCCGGGTCGCACGGACCGGGCGAGATGACAATTCCGGATGGGTGGCGGGCGATAATTTCTTCCGGCGTGGCCTTGTCATTGCGGATGACATCGGCGTCCGCCCCCAGTTCTCCCAGAAAATGCACAAGGTTATAGGTAAAACTGTCGTAATTATCGATCAGTACAAGCATGTGATACCCTATAGCCTTTCCGGTACGCGTAACTCCTAACATATCGCAGCGCCATCCCTGGAGCCATTTCCGTTTTGATTGAACCATCTGATTTAATCAAAACGGTAAAAATGGCTCTGAAATGCAAGATAGACCGTGTTTTACGGATCAGATGGAATGGCCGCTGGCAATTCCATCTGATCCGAACATGGTCTGGGGGTCAAGGGACTACGTGCCGCCGCCAAATGGCCCGCAGGCCGGAATCCGGTTAAGCCCGCTTGACCTGCACCCGGCTTTGCGCTCTGCTGAACATCCACAATAAATGCAGGGAAAATCCTGCCAACAGGGAGGACCGGCCTTGAGCCGGGCATAATCAGCATGAAAGACGTCAAAGGCAAGGTTGCATTCATCACGGGCGGCGCCAGCGGCATGGGGTTGGGCATGGCCCGGGCCTTCTCGGATGCGGGCATGAAAATCATGATCGCCGACATTGAAGCCGGTCCGGCGCAACGCGCGGTGGACGAATTAAAGGCCAGGGGCCACGACGCCGCCTGCCTGCAGGTGGATGTCACCAATTTGGAGGCGATGCAGGCGGCCGCCAAAAAAACCGTCGGCCATTTCGGCAAGGTGCATGTGCTGTGCAATAATGCCGGCATCGCGGTAGGCGGCAAGAGCGAGACCGCCAGCATGCGCAACTGGCACTGGGTGATGGATGTCAATCTGTGGGGCGTGGTGCACGGATTGCAGGCCTTTGTGCCGCTGATTCTGGCGCATGGCGAAGGCGGCCATGTCGTCAATACCGCGTCCATGGCGGGCATCTATGGCGTGCGTGGCACCGGTCCCTATAACGCCTCGAAATTCGCGGTGGTCGGGATGACCGAAACCATGATGGCGGAGCACCGTAAATCGGGTCTGGGCGTCTCCCTTCTATGCCCCGGCGTCGTGAACACCAATCTCAGCAGTTCCGTGCGCAACCGGCCCGAACAGTATGGCGGCGCGGTGACCGGGGAGAAAGGAGCGACCATCGGCTCGCTCGCCGCCGGGCTTAACCCCGACATTGTGGGCAAACTGGTGCTGGAGGCGATCCTCGACGATCAGCCTTATATCTTCACCGATCCGGCGCTGCGTAATCTGGTGGAGCTGCGCAACAAACGTCTGATGGCGGGCTATGACTGGGCCGACAAGGCCAAGGCCCTGGAAGGCGCGGTGCAATCGAGCGCCGTGTCCGGCTAAGTCAAACGGAAAAGGAAACAGCATGAAAGACGTGAAAGGCAAAACCGCCTTCATTACCGGCGGCGCCAGCGGCATGGGTCTTGGCATGGCGCGCGCCTTCGCGGCGGCGGGCATGAAAATCATGATCGCCGACATTGAAGCGGGCCCCGCGCAGGCCGCCGTCGATGAACTGAAAGCTAAGGGCTATGACGCGGCCTGCCTGCAGGTGGATGTCACTAATCTGGAGGCGATGCACGCTGCCGCCAAAAAAACCATCGGGCATTTCGGCAAGGTGCATGTGCTCTGCAACAATGCAGGCGTCGGCTGTGGCGGCCGCAGCGAGACCGCCAAAATGCGCAACTGGCAATGGGTCGTCGATGTCAATCTGTGGGGCGTGGTGCACGGGCTGCAGGCTTTCGTGCCGCTGATTCAGGCGCATGGCGAAGGCGGCCACATCGTCAGCACCTCTTCCATGGCGGGCATGATCACCATTGCAGGCACCGGCCCTTACAACGCCACCAAATATGCCGTGGTCGGCATCATGGAAACCATGATGGTGGAACAGAAGGGCACAAATCTGGGCATATCGGTGCTGTGCCCCGGCCTGGTGGCGACCAATCTCGGCACCTCGGCGCGCAACCGCCAGGACGCTTATGGCGGTGCTGCAAAAGCCAACCCCAATGATCTGATGGTCAATGCGCTCTCTGACGGGCTTGATCCTGATATCGTGGGCAAGCAGGTGCTGGAGGCGGTACAGGATAATCAGCCCTATATTTTCACCAATCCGGAAGTTGGCCACGTGTTTGAAAGCCGCGCCAAAGCAATCATGTCCGGCTTCGCCTGGGCCGCCAAATGCAAGGCGCTGCTGGACGTCAAACAACCCAGCACCCTGCCGGGGATGTGAGGGGGCGAATTATCACCCCTGACAGCGCAAACAAAAACGGCAGGCTACGGCCTGCCGTTTTTTTATGAAGATTAAAGAATTTAATTACCCGGCGAGATGTTGGGTTTGGCAAATCTTATTGCGATATTTCAGGCCGCGCCTTTCCGGAGATTTTCGGCGATGCGCCGCGCCCGGCCCTTGCCGAAGCTAGGCCAGTTAGAAAGTTTGGTCATAAAGAGGAGGCGTTCGGCATTGAATAATAGAACGAGTTTGGCTGGATCTGCTTTCGTGGCGACCTTCAAGGTAATGGATCCCAATTTGCCATCATCGGCGGTCCCGACTGCACGCTGAAGCCAGCGCACGGCCTGCCCCACGCCACTGTTAACCGCAGCGTCAAACAACTGAAACGCCACCGGATAAGGAAGATTGTCAAAATCCGGCAGCCAGTATTTGCGGGCATAAATATTTTTGGCGACGGACTGATCCATATCTTTCATGGGACCGTCATAGCCATTTTCGCGGGCCACGGCTTTTGTGATCCCCCAATTTGTTTCACCACCCGGATCGTTTGGATGGTTGACATAACCGCCCTCATGTCCCAGTAACTCAACAAATGCGCGGTCAAAATTCATCAGCCAACACTTGAATTAATTATCCAGAAAGCTCCGCAGTTTGCGCGACCGGCTGGGGTGCTTGAGCTTGCGCAGGGCCTTTGCTTCGATCTGGCGGATGCGCTCGCGGGTGACCGAGAACTGCTGGCCGACTTCTTCGAGGGTGTGGTCGGTGTTCATGCCGATGCCGAAACGCATGCGCAGCACGCGCTCCTCGCGGGGCGTGAGCGACGCCAGAACCCGCGTCGTGGTTTCGCGCAGGTTCGACTGGATCGCCGCGTCGATCGGCAGCAGGGCGTTCTTGTCTTCGATGAAATCGCCCAGATGGCTGTCTTCCTCATCGCCGATCGGGGTTTCAAGGCTGACCGGCTCCTTGGCGATTTTCAGCACCTTGCGCACTTTTTCGAGCGGCATGGACAGCTTTTCGGCGAGTTCTTCCGGCGTCGGCTCGCGCCCGATTTCATGCAGCATCTGGCGCGACGTGCGCACCAGCTTGTTGATGGTTTCAATCATGTGCACCGGAATGCGGATGGTGCGCGCCTGGTCGGCGATCGAGCGGGTGATGGCCTGACGGATCCACCAGGTGGCGTAGGTGGAGAATTTATAGCCGCGCCGGTATTCGAACTTATCCACCGCCTTCATCAGGCCGATATTGCCTTCCTGAATGAGATCGAGGAATTGCAGGCCGCGGTTGGTGTATTTCTTGGCGATGGAAATCACCAGGCGCAGATTGGCCTCGACCATTTCCTTCTTGGCCTGGCGGGCCTCTTTTTCGCCTTTCTGAACCGTCTGCACGATGCGGCGGAATTCGGCGGTATTGAGCCCGGTTTCCTGGCTGATATTGGCAACGGCGTTGCGGATATCCTTGATTTTGGCCCGCCCGGCCTGCACGAAATTTTTCCAGCCGCGCCCGGTCAGACGGCCCACGCGGCGGACCCATTTGGGGTCCAGCTCATTGGTAAGATATTGGGTCAGGAATTCACTGCGGTCGACGCCATGCGAATCCGCCAGCCGCAGCAGCCGGCCTTCCAGCCCCATCAGCCGCTTATTGATCGAATAGAGCAGCTCGACCAGCGCCTCGATGCGGTTGTTGTTAAGATGCAGCTTTTCCACCAGCTGCACGATCTCGCCACGCAGCTTGTTATATTTACGCTCCTGGCTCTCAGTCAGCGGCTCGCTGGCCATGGCCCCGGCGATGCGCGCTTCTTCAAGCTTGTGCAGTTTTTTATAATTGGCGGCGATCTGGTCGAACGCATCCATGACCAGGGGCCGGATGGCGGCTTCCATGGCCGCGAGCGACATGTTGTTCTCCGCGTCGGCGTCTTCCTCGTCATCGACAGGGATTTCCGCAAGCACCTCATTGCCATCTTCGTCATAGGCTATCTCGGCCGCCGGGGCGGGGACGGGTGCAGCCTGGATGCTGGGGGCGGGATCGACCTGCGCGAAGATCGGCGTCGGCTGTCCCGGGCCTTTACCGAAACTGGCCTCGAGATCAATAATGTCGCGCAGCAGCACCCGCTCTTCGTTCAATTCCTCGCGCCACACAATGATGGCCTGAAAGGTCACGGGGCTCTCGCACAGGCCGCTGATCATGGTTTCGCGGCCGGCCTCAATGCGCTTGGCAATGGCAATTTCGCCTTCCCGCGACAGCAGTTCCACGCTGCCCATCTCGCGCAGATACATGCGCACGGGATCATCGGTGCGTTCCATCTCGCTGGCGCTGGCTGTGCGCACGACGGGCACGCCATTCACCGGCGCTATTTCCTTGCTTTCGGCGGCTTCTTCCGCCTCATCCGCATCGACAACATTGATGCCCATTTCCGAAAGCATGGTCATCGTGTCTTCAATCTGCTCAGGCGAAACCTCCTCGGAAGGAAGCACCTGATTGATCTCTTCATAGGTCACATAGCCGCGTTTCTTGGCGTTCCGAATCATCCGTTTTACCGCCTGATCCGATAGATCGAGTAAAGGCGGATCCTGAACTTCTTCTACCGCTGCGTCGGTTTTTACTGGAGCTTCCGCCGCCTTTGCCGCCATCAATCATCTCCCGAGCATGGGCAACGCCACATTATTGCAACCGGTCTATGGTTAACCAATAAGATGATGTTCACGCCACAAGCTATTAATATTTATAAAAATATTTCCCAAAAATCGGGCGATCCCGGTTTCTGGGGCCTTCTGTTACGGTTTCAAACTCCACCCCGGCACCCCGCCCAATCCGCCAATCTGCTCATCTTCCGCATCCTTGGCTGATTGCTGCTTCAAAATGATTAATTTCCGCGCGTTCTCGTCAGAAAATGACTCCGCAAGCGTTTGTTTCGCCTCTTCTATTTCCTGCGCTTCGTCGGTTTCGGCACGATGCCTTCGAACCGTGTCAATCCAGATGGCTTCTGCGTTGGAATGGTCCGCACCCCCCCCGCTGAACCGATCTCCGGACTGCTCCCCCGCCCTGGCTAGCTCATCCAGCAACTCCCCATGGCCCCGATCTATCAGATGGCTTCTAAGGCTCTCTTTTTCAAGGTCGCACAATAGGGCCGTTAGCTCTATGATTTCTGAGCGCAGTTTGTCAAGCTTGGGAACCCTGAGGGTCAACCCGCTGAACACCTCAATATGCCCGTCCAAAAGGACCGGATGGTTCAGGACGATCGATAAGAGCAGACGCTCGCGGCGCGCGCCGGCATAAACATTGGCTCCCCCACTCACCAAATGCGTGCGTTTAAGCTCCGTGCTGGCGGGGCCAACACCTACCGGGGGCGGGAATTGCCTGCCCCGGCCCGGATACCGCCTTTGAGGGGTGTTATAGGGCTGCTGGGGGATGGATGGCCCAGAGGCCGCACGAAACAATGCACCAATCCGCTGCCGCATATCATTCTGATAATATTTGCGTACAGCCGGGTCGGCGATCGTCGCCACCAGCGCATTCAGCCGTTGTTCCAGCCCGGCCCGGCGCTCTGGCGTGTCCAGGGGCATTCGGCTGGTCTCGGCGGACCATAAAATATCCGCCAGCGGAAGCGGCGTTTTAAGCAAGGCCTCCATTGCTGCCGCGCCCTGACGGCTAATGATGTCGTCGGGGTCAAGACCATCCGGCAACAGCACAAAACGCAGCGAACGCCCCGGCGCCAGAAGCGGCAGCGCCCGCTCCACCGCCCGCAACATGGCGCGCGTTCCCGCGCCATCGCCATCAAAGCACAAAATGGGTTCAGGCGTCAGCCGCCATAATAGCGCCATCTGGGCTTCGGTCAGCGCGGTGCCCAGCGGGGCCACGGCGTTTGGAATGCCCGCCCGGGTCAGTGCGATGACATCCATATAGCCCTCGGCCACAATCAAGCTGTCGCGCCCATTGCCCTTGACGGGCACCTGAAGGGCGCGCCGGGCACTGGCCAGATTGTAGAGCACATCGCCCTTATGAAACAGCGGCGTCTCTGGCGAGTTCAGATATTTGGCCTGCGCGTCGGCGGACATGGCGCGCCCGCCAAAAGCGATTACGCGGTCGCTATTATCCGTGATGGGAAAAATGATGCGGTCACGGAAACGGTCATAGACCAGCCCGCCAGTATCCGGCTTGATCGCCAGACCGGATTCTACAAGCTGGTCAGGTGTAACGCCTGATTTGATCAGCGCATCACACAGCGCCGTGCGCAGGGGCAGCGCATATCCCAGGCCCATGGCCTTGCGGATATCTTGTGGCGTCTGCCGCCGGTCCAGATAGGCCCGTGCCCCGGCCCCGGACGGACCGTCCAACTGGGCCGCAAAAAATGCCGCCGCCTGCTGCATGACCGTATACAGGGTCACCCGCCGGGCCTGGCGCTGGCGCTGCTCTTCGCTATTCTGAAAACTGGCCCTGGGTATTTCCATGCCCAGATCGCCCGCCAGCTTCTCTACCGCCTCCTGAAAACTCAGGCTTTCGGTTTCCATCAGGAACGTAATGGCGTCGCCATGCTTGCCGCTGGAAAAACAGTGATAAAATCCCTTGTCGTCATTGATGGTGAAGGAGGGAGATTTTTCATTGCTGAACGGGCTCAAGCCCACAAATTCCCGACCGCGCCGGATCAGCCTTAGTTTGCGTCCGACCACGTCGGAAAGCTTCACCCGCGCCTTCAATTCATCAACGAAATTCCTGTCGAACTGCATAGGGTGCGGTCACTCATTAGCTTTGAAGTTTGGAAGAAAAAACTGACAGGTCCGGCTTGACTACTGGAGCAACGCCTTGACTTCGGCACTGGCTTTCTTGAAGTCCATCTGACCCGCATACTGGTCTTTCAAGGTATTCATGATGCGCCCCATATCCTTGAGGCCTGGCGCCTCAAGACCGGACACTATTTTCTGGCACGCGGAGTGAATTTCATCGTCATTCATCTGAACCGGCAAGAATTGTTCGATTATTTTTACTTCCTCGCGTTCCTGAGTGGATAAATCCAGCCGCCCAGCCGCCTCATAGATGGCTGCCGATTCCTGGCGCTGCCGGATCATCTTCTGCATCAGTTGCAGAATATCTTCCCCGGTCAGGGCCTTGTCTTCCCCGCGCAGGGCAATTTCACGGTCCTTGGCGGCTGCCAGAATGAGTCTTAGGGTAGATACTTTGAGAGTTTCCTTGCCCTTGAGGGCTTCTTTGAGGGCAGCACTCAATCTATCGCGCATATGGTAATCCTTTAGAAGGCCGGGACGGTCGGACTCTAGTCAAAGCATGCCCTAATTGCAAATTATCGAAAGAACTCCGGGTTTATGGATAATTCCGGAAAATCCGGGCGCAGGGGAAATTGACGAACGGCGCGGTTTTGCTTATGGTCCCGCAACTTTCACACAGATTCAATTCCAGGCGCAGAACCCCGGTTCGCGCAGGAGCCTCCGAATGCCCTCGACCCAGCCATACGCGCCTGAACCCTGGTCCACAGGTTCAGATTCCAGAAGCTCGGCTGTATTGGTGCTGGCCGACGGCAGCGTCTTTTCGGGACGCGGCATTGGCGCGGCGGGCGAAGCCGTGGGCGAGGTGTGTTTCAATACCGCCATCACAGGCTATGAGGAAATCCTCACCGACCCGTCCTATGCCGGGCAGATCATCACCTTCACCTTTCCGCATATCGGAAATGCCGGGTGCAATGAAGAAGACCTCGAAGCCGGCAAACCGGCTGCGCGCGGTGTGATATTGCGCGCGGATATTACCGGCCCCTCCAATTACCGCGCCCATGAACATCTCGATGCGTGGCTTAAATCAAAAAATATTATCGGTATTTGCGGCATTGACACCCGCGCGCTGACACGCCGGATCCGCGAAAAAGGCATGCCGCATGGCGTCATCCATCATGATGTTTCGGGTGATTTTGACCATCCGGCGCTGGCCGCCAAAGCCGCGGCCTGGCCGGGCCTGAACGGCATGGATCTGGCGATCACGGTCACCCGTACTCAAACGGAAGCGTGGGATGAAACCATGTGGGACTGGCGCCAGGGCTATGCCCGGCCGGCCAAACCCGTTCATCACGTGGTCGCCGTGGATTATGGCGTCAAGCGCAACATTTTGCGCTGCCTCGCCAGCGCCGGCTGCAAGGTCACGATCGTGCCCGCCACCGCCACGGCGGAAGAAATTCTTGGCCACGCGCCCGATGGTGTTTTTCTTTCCAACGGGCCGGGCGATCCGGCGGCGACCGGCGTCTATGCCGTGCCAGTCATCCGTCAACTGATCAACAGCGGAAAGCCGGTGTTCGGCATCTGCCTCGGGCACCAGATGCTGGCGCTGGCGCTGGGCGCGCGCACGGGAAAAATGCCGCAGGGCCATCATGGGGCCAATCATCCGGTCAAGGACCTGACCACTGGCAAGGTGGAAATCACCAGCATGAACCACGGCTTTACCGTGTTGCGCGAGACATTGCCAAAGGGCGTGCGCGAAACCCATATATCGCTGTTCGACGGCACCAATTGCGGCCTAGCGGTGGAGGGCAAACCCGTCTTCTCGGTGCAGTATCATCCCGAAGCCAGCCCCGGCCCGCAGGACAGCACTTATCTGTTCGAACGGTTTGCCAAGATGATGGGGGCGAAGTGACAATGGAAAATTTGCATCTCTCAACCAAGGAAGCAGACATACTAATTGAGATGTTCACACTGCAGCAAATAGATAGACGCGGTTATGCTCTCGCGGAAATTAGGGATCATATGAACACCGACGAGGGCGATTTTGCAGTGGACGTATTTGAGCAAATAACAATACGCGAAATGGCATTTGCTCTCGGAAAACTAGAACAGTCCGAACCCATTTATTCGGGGACTCGTGACGATAACCCCTCGGTTTTGTACCAGATAACCCAAGCTGGTTGTGCATATGCCTTATTGGTAAATGAATTTGCCCTCGTAGGCGGTAAGAATTTTGAAACTGTTGGTGTGATTGAAGGCAAAGAAGCAGATTCAAGTTCAAGCACGGAACTAGAAGATGTTTGGGAACCACTGCCATTGGATAGGCAGAATCTGGCATTAGCTCAGGCGATTGAAAAAATCGATGAACTTATCCAGGCCATCAAACAAGACAACGGCTACGCCGCAAATGAACCTGATGAACGAAACTTTATTGTTTCGGCGCTTCAGGCTGGTGTTCAGGCGCTAAGGGATCAAACAGTTATTTATCGAATACAGTTCCGGGCATTCGTCTGGGAACCTATTCAACAGATAGCTACGCGTTTTGGTCCCAGCGCTATAGGTGTGCTTGCAGATGCTGCAAAAGAATTCATCAAAGAAGCATTCAAGCTCGTAGCGAAGAAATTTTTGGATAATTTGTAACCCATGCCTAAGCGCACCGACATCAACCCTATGTTACTGTCCCCTCTCTCCCCGCGGGAGAGGAGCGGGGTGCGGGGGTGCCTAGACGGCAATAAAATCCTTATTCGGAATATAGCGTAGTGACTGACTTTGTTTTCTTTCCCCCCTCCCCTATCCCCTCCCCACAAGGGGGAGGGGAAGCGTATGTCGAAATGCTGCCTGTAAACCCTCACTTACGCCCCCTCACCCTGGCCCTCTCCCGCAGGGGGAGAGGGAATATCCGCGCTCTTGATGCAGCCATGAGGTTAAAATGCAGCAATAAAATCGTCAATCTTCTACCTCTCCTCTCACAGAAAAGAAGCAGCGTGAGGGGTAAAGATGCCTAGACGCACCGACATAAAATCCATATTGCTGATCGGCGCGGGGCCGATTGTGATCGGTCAGGCCTGCGAGTTTGACTATTCCGGCACCCAGGCCTGCAAGGCGCTGAAGGAAGAAGGCTACCGCCTGATACTGGTCAACTCCAATCCCGCCACCATTATGACCGATCCGGATCTGGCAGACGCCACCTATATCGAACCGATCACGCCGGAAATGGTCGCCAAGATCATCGAGAAGGAGCGCCCCGACGCGCTATTGCCGACCATGGGCGGGCAGACCGCGCTCAACACCGCCATCGCGCTGGCGGATATGGGCGTGCTCGAAAAATATGGCGTCGAGCTGATCGGCGCCAGCCGCGCCGCCATCGACATGGCCGAAGACCGGCTGAAATTCCGCGACGCCATGACCCGCATCGGTCTGGAGACGCCGCGTTCCTTCATCGCGCATAATC
>SHWM01000050.1 GCA_009693835.1 Alphaproteobacteria bacterium | reverse complement strand
CCGGCCACGCGCCCATCGAAATAAACGCCAGGCCCGCCACAAAGCTGAACACCGTCAGACAGGTCATCACGGTCATGAAGCCGCGCGGCCCCATCGACCGGTGCGGATAGAGAACCGCATCAAAATGCAGGCCGCCAGCGGTGCGTCCTGCGGCCCTGTCGGCGGTCACTTCCGGTTTAATCTGGGTGGCGGCGATGTCGGTGATGCTCATGCGCCCAGATTAGGCGAGACGGGCATACCGTGAAAGTAAAAAATACGTTAAGCATAATCATGGTTAACCCTAGTGGTCCGATTCTAACATTCGCATCCCGTTTCTGCTTGCTCCATTGCGAATGTTAGAATCATAAGGACCACTAGTAAATTTATGTTCCTAGTGGAGTTTATGGATTTGACAATCGCATCCTGTGCGAACGGTAAAGTGGGTAGCGAATGTCAAATCCACTCCGCTAGCATGACTCCAAAACAGATTGCACAGTTTTTCACGCGCCTGCGGGCGCGCGATCCCGAACCCGCAAGTGAACTGGAATATCTAAATCCCTACACGCTGCTGGTTGCCGTTGTGCTGTCGGCGCAGGCCACGGACAAGGGTGTGAACAAGGCAGCCCGGCCCCTGTTTGCCGCGGCCGATACGCCGGAAAAAATGCTGGCGCTGGGCGAAGACAAGGTGCGCGATTACATTAAAAGCATTGGCCTCTATCGCACCAAGGCCAAAAATATCCTGGCCTTGTCAGCACGGCTGGCGCGCGATCACGGCGGCCAGGTGCCGCATTCCCGCGAAGCGCTGGAGGCATTGCCAGGTGTGGGACGCAAGACCGCCAATGTAGTTTTGAATGTGGTGTTTGGCGAACCGGTCATGGCGGTCGATACGCACATTTTCAGGATTGGCAACCGGACCGGCCTTGCGCCGGGGAAAAATCCGCGCGAAGTGGAGGACGGGCTGGTCGCGCGGATTCCCAGGCGCTTCATGCCGCATGCACATCACTGGCTGATCCTGCATGGCCGTTATGTCTGCAAGGCGCGCAAGCCGGATTGCCCGGATTGCGCCGTTTCCGACCTGTGCCAATATGGCGACAAAACGCCCGCCTGACAGAAATGGCCTAACCCGGCGACTGGGCGTGCCGCGCCAGGATCGCGCCAATGCATTGCCCGGGTTCCGGATTTTTATCGCCGTCCCGCGCGCCGGTTTTTGCATGCGACACGTGTGCCGTGTCGCCTTCGTCGTTGTAAATGAAGAGGAACAGCACACAATCCCCAAGAGTATATTGCCAGACTTCGGCAAAGGGCTCCTTGCGGCTGAGATCCGGCTTGCCCAGCAGGCGTTCCACGGAGGGGCCATCCAGCCCCACAAGATCATCTGAAGAATATCCCCGCTTGGCCGGACTGCCCTTTTGATGCCCAGGTTTTACCGGCGGTGGAATCATGGCAAGGGCTTTTGGAGTTTCACTGGTGACCTTGCCCTGCGGCGCCATCGCGACCTGTTCGTTTTTTTCTGGTGGCGGCATTTGATGATTACGCGGATGCGGCTGGCCGGATGCGGTATTTAGGGATGCCTGCCGCCAGGGCCTTGGGCGCGGCGCACCCCGCGCAACGATCTGGTTTTGGCTGCGGGCGGGCGTCGCCATGGGAAGCGCTGGATGGACAGACGGGGGCGTGCTGGCGGATGTGGCCGCTGGATTTGCAGATTCCGTCCGGACAGGAGCGGGCGGCTTTGCCTGCGCCAGTTTTTGATCCCTGTCCCATTTTATCCAATCGGGCTGCTTCAGTTTTGAAAAGTCGAGTTTTTTCAGATTGAGACGCCCGTCCGCCGCGCAGCCGGCCAGCGCCGCGCCCAGCAAACATGCCATCAACAGCGTGCGGACCAAGGGAAAAAATTCCAGCCGAATCATGAGACTCAAACCTGACTAATGTTGCGTCTGTTATGCGCCGATTATTCTGCTTTGATCAACCGGGATTGTGCGGCATTTTGGCAGCTTGCGTCTTGGTGGCAACATCCTCTAGAGCAGTAGGCGATCAACTGGAATCGGCCAGATCACCGGATGATCGCATAAAGCTGCTCTAACATATTACAAATAGGGCAACATTTGGTCAGACAGAACCGGGTGTTTCTATCTGATCGCCGGTTGCTCTGGCGTGCTGCAATAACGAGGAACCGGATTATGTTCAGACCCGCCCGCCTTGATGTCACCGGTATAGGCAACGCTATCGTGGATATCATCGCCCAGACTGATGACGCCTTTCTGGCGCGCCATACGATCGCCAAAGGGGGCATGACCCTGATCGATGCGGCGGCCGCCACGCATTTATATGGGGCCATGGGACCGGGCGTCGAAACATCCGGGGGCTCGGCTGCAAACACCATCGCGGGCATGGCGGCGCTGGGCGGCAAGGTGGCGTTTATCGGCAAGGTGCAGCGAGATCAGCTTGGGGAAGTTTTCGCGCATGATCTGCGCGCCCTTGGGGTGGAATATGAAACACCCGCAAGCCACAGCGAAAGTCCGACCGGGCGCTGTCTGATTCTTGTGACGCCCGACGCGCAGCGCTCGATGAACACTTTTCTGGGCGCCGGGCAGGAATTGCGCCCGCAGGACGTCGATCCCGCCACTGTAGAGGCTGCCAGCATCACCTATCTGGAAGGGTATCTATGGGATCCGCCGCATGCCAAGGATGCCTTCTGCAAGGCGATGGACATTGCGCACAAGGCCGAACGCCTGGTCGCCATGAGCCTGTCGGATGCGTTCTGCGTGGAACGTTACCGGGAAGAATTTCAGCACCTCGTTGCTGGCGGGATAGACATCCTTTTCGCCAATGAAACAGAGATCATGTCGCTGTATCAGACCACCAGTTTTGACGCGGCGCTACAGGCCGTGCGCGGCAAATGCGCCATCGCCGCGCTGACAAGATCCGAAAAGGGCAGCGTGATTGTGGCGGGTGACGAGGTGCATGTAATTGATGCGGTGAAGCCCAGGACCCTGCTGGATACGACGGGCGCGGGCGATATGTTCGCGGCGGGATTTATGTACGGGCTGACCCATGGCCGCGCCCTTGCGGGCAGCGCACGCATAGGGGCGCTGGCTGCGTCCGAGGTGATTGCGCATCTGGGCCCGCGTCCGCAAAGCGATATGAAGGCGCTGCTGCAAAAGTCGGGACTGTAGTTAGATTTTTGTTGTGGGAAAATTCTCTAGCTAACGTCGAGTTTTTCAGCCAGCCATAACTTGATAAGGGACTGTCGGGTAACGCCCAGACGCCGCGCCTCGCGGTCAATGCGTTGCACCATCCAGAGCGGAAAATCTACATTAACGCGTTTTGCAGTTTGCCCGGGACGGCGGGCGCTGGAAATATCCAGCATATCCGTTATGTCTTCGCCCGCATCAAACTTTTCGTCAAATTTAGAGGTTTTCATAGAGGGCGATCTCTTCTTTCCGGGCGCGTCTGACAGAGATCAGTCGGATAGTATCGCCACGATAGGTGATAATTGCGGACCAGTGTTTACCGCCCGTCATGCCAATTACCATCGCGCGCATCTCTCCCGTGACTTTAACCGGGATTTCCAGCCTATCTTGATCGTCCCACAGGCCTTTGGCAGTCTCAAAATCGATCCCGTGCTTCTGTAAATTTCCACTGTTCCTACCGGGATCATATTCAAATTGCACGATAAATACAATCAAAATGGTATAAAAAATATACCTTTTTAGCCCTTTCCAATATTTCTCGGAATTGGGTCAAAATCACAGACTGGCCAGATATTCGCGCAGACCTTCCTCCAGGCTGATGCGGGGCGCAATTCCCAGTATTTCGCGCAGGCGGGGGGCCGCCCCGATACTCATTTTTATATCGCCGGTGCGGGCCGCCTCCCAACTGATCTGCGGCGCGACATTGCCAGTGATGCGGGCGATGGTTTCGGCAAGCTGCAGTACCGTCGCGCCATTTCCGGTGGCAATGTTCATCACCTGCGCGCCCTGCCAGGGTTGCGCCATCGCGCGCTGCAATATCTGCACGACATCGCGCACAAAAATGAAATCACGGGTCTGCTGCCCGTCGCCAAAAATCCTGATGCCCTGTCCCTTGCGCAGACGGTCGGCAAAAATCGACACTACCCCGGCATAGGGGTTGCCGGGCAGCTGGCGCGGCCCATAGACATTGAAAAAGCGAAAGCCCCGGGTGGGCACCTGATGCACTTCCCAGCCGACATAAGCGTGCTGTTCGCAACCCAGCTTGTCTGCGCCATAGGCGGTCAGGGGCAGCACGGGCGCCGCCTCATCCAGCGGAATATAGGCGGGCGCGCCATAAACCGCCGCCGAGGAAGCGTAAACGACGGGCCGCGGGGGGTGGCCGCCGCCTGCCCGGGCGTGGTCGAATATATTGATGGCGCCGGTCAGATTGACATCATGGGTGCGCCGCCATTCCTCATTTGAACGCGGCACCGAGGCGATGGCGGCCAGATGAAAGCATCCATCCACCCCCTGCATCGCCGCGCCGGTGGCGTCATGGCCGGCCACATCCGCGACCATCAGTTCCACACTGGCGGGCAGATTTTCCCTCGCGCCCGTGGACAGATCATCCAGAACGCGCACCCGGTGCCCGTCGGCCAGCAAGGCATCCACGAGATGTGATCCGATAAAACCACACCCTCCGGTTACAAGATAAAATGCCATGTGGCGCTCCTATATCTCTGTCTTCTAATAGCCAGGCAAACCGTTGCGCGCCAGCAGCGCGGAAACAAATTGGGCGGGCACCAAGGTAAAGCCAGTGGGCGACTCGATCGCCGAGATCTGGGTTTTCTCCCGCACCGCCACACTCTGCACCACGCCCAGCACCTGCCTGCTGGCCGGATCAAACAGCGGGCTGCCGCTGTTGCCGGGATAGGCGTTGGTGTCGATCTGATACACTACAAACGGTGCGCGACGCCTCCGCACCCGCTCGGCCGTTAATTGTCCCGGCGAATAGGCGGCGAAGCTGCGCTCCTTGACAGCGGAAATGATGCCTTCATGGGTGATGGGATAGAGCCACAGCAGGCTGCTAACGGGATAACCCGTAATCGCGGCGCGCGTGCCTTCAGGCGCCATGCTTTTGGGCAGCACCAGTGCCGGCAGCTTGCCGCCGATGATCCGGAGCAGCGCCAGATCATGTTCCTCGTCTTCCGCCACCACATCCAGTTCCATGCGTTTTGCATGCTCCTCCACGCCATAAAAGGCGTTGATGGATGCGTGATTTTTGGCGTCCAACTTTTTTGGCAGAACATGCGCGTTGGTGATGATATGCACGCCATCGGCCACCGCAAAACCCGCGCCCATCAGGCGCACAGGCGGTTGACCCAGTTCCTGATAGACGCCGATGGCGACCACGGACTTGCGCACCTGAGCGATGGCATCGATCAGTTCGGATGCGGATGCGGGTAGGAATAACAGCAGTGCACAGATGAGTTTGCCGCAAAAAAGTAATTGTGTTCGATTGAATCGGTCAATACCGCCTCCCACCCTGGCCCTCCCCACGAGGGGGAGGGAGAAGAAGCGCAGCATTCGGCGCGAAAGCCCCTCCCCTTTGATGGGGAGGGGTTGGGTTGGGGTGAGGATAAAGCGCGTAGCAAATTCAAAAGGAATAGAAAATGCAAACATTCTCATGTCCCTCCGGTTTCCTTGCGCAGAAAGGCCTCCAGCATCAGCAGCAGCCAAAGCGCCGGCGCATGATCACGCCGTTTGGATTGATGCTCATCCACCAGTTGTTTTAACACGCCAGGAATGAAATAGCCGCACTCCGCCAATATTGGCCCGCCGACCGTATCGCGCAATTTTTGCGCCAGCGGCCCCCGGAACCAGCTTGCCAGCGGGATAGAAAAGCCCTGTTTGGGGCGGTAAAGAATATCGTCCGGCACATGGGGTTCGCAGGCTTTCTTCAGCAGATATTTTTCCACGCCACCATGCAGCTTCTGGTCCGGGCGGATGCCGGCCGACCATCGCGTAAACCGGACATCCAGCATCGGGCAGCGGACTTCCAGAGAATTGGCCATGCTGGCGCGGTCGACCTTGGTCAGTATGTCGCCGGGCAAGCAGGTTTTGATGTCGGCATGTTGCGCCTGGGCCAGCACGTCATCGGTGTCCGCTGCCTGCATATGCTGGGCAATGATGCTGGAAGGGTGATAGCCCGCCAGTGCGTGGGTTTGCGACGGGCTGCGGATACGGGCGCGCAGATCATCGTTCATTACCGAGACGCTGGCGAAAAAGCCGCCCGCCGAATCCTGGCCGAGTTCCTGAAACGTATTCTTGGCGCGCAAAAAGCGCGGCGCCCAGTCCAGCTTGGGATAAACGGCGCCCAGTGCGCCAAACACCGCCTTGCGCACCGGAAACGGAAGCATTGCGCGCATCTGTTCCTGGCGTGCATGAAACAGATAGCGGCGATAGCCCGCGAACAGTTCGTCGCCGCCATCTCCCGATAGCGCCACGGCGACATTTTCACGTGCCAGTGCGCACAGTCTGAAGGTCGGCATCGCGGAACTGTCGCCAAACGGCTCATCATAGAAATCGATCATGCGGTCGACCAGATCGATGCTGTCCGGATCGACAATGCGGCTGTGATGATCGGTGTGATAGCGCGCGCTATTTGCTGGGCATAGCCGGATTCATCGAAGCTTTTATCCGCAAAACCCATCGAGAAGGTTTTCACCGGGGTGTTGCTCAGGCCCGCCATCAGGGCAACGATGCAGGATGAATCCACGCCGCCGGATAAAAATGCACCCAGCGGCACGTCCGCTATCATGCGTAAATCCACTGCCTCGCGCAGTTGCGCCATCAGCTCGTCTTCCGTCGCGGTATGTGTGCCGGACACATCCGCAAACTTCACTTCCCAGTAGGCGTCGATTTTCGGGGCCGGGGCGCCACGGCGCCATAATAGCCGGTGCGCGGCGGGCAGCTTCAGGACGCTTTTGTATATGCTGCGCGGATCAGGAATATAGCCGAACGCGAGATAGTCCTCGATCGCCAGCGGGTCAATGGCCCGGGCAAGACCCGGATAGGGCAGCAGCGATTTCAGCTCCGATCCGAAAATCAGTGCGCCGTCGGGCAGCAGGCTGTAATGCAGCGGCTTCTTGCCCATGGGATCGCGCGCCATGAACAGGGTTTCCTGCGCTGCATCATAGAGCGCAAAGGCGAACGTGCCGCGAAAATGCTGCACGCAGTCCGCGCCCGATTGCCGCCAGCCCTGCAGAATGACCTCGGTATCGCTGTTGGTCTGGAAATGGTGCCCCAGCGCCTGTAGCTGCTGCTTCAGGTCACGGTAATTATAGATTTCGCCATTAAACGTAACGCCCGTGCCGCCATCGGGCGTCAGCATGGGCTGCTGCCCGGCCGCCAGATCGATGATCGACAGCCGCCGGTGCCCGAAACCGAGGCCGGGCTGATCCCACAGGCCAAAACCGTCCGGCCCGCAATGAAACTGTGTGTCGTTCATCCGTGACAACAGTTCCCTGTCGATGGGCCGTTTGTCCCGGCTGTGAAAAATTCCGACTATTCCGCACATGCAAGCGCAATATCTATCCAAATGGCGCCACCCAATTCCATCCAGATGGATAGAACTGAGCGATCTGAAATTGCTGGAGCAGTGTTAGACAATAAGCCACTGCTCGGACGGAATATGCAGGCGGGACGGTAAATTGTCTATGAATACCCGGAATACCCGTTAACAGCGGCAGGACTGTTACGGGGTCAGCTTTACGCGCCGGAGCCTGGCCGCATTGAGAATCACACTGACCGAGCTTAGCGACATGGTGGCGGCGGCAACGACGGGACTGAGCAGAATGCCAAAAAACGGATATAGAATCCCGGCGGCCACGGGAACGCCGGCCGCATTATAGATGAACGCAAAAAACAGATTTTGCCGAATATTGTTCATCACGGCCCGGGACAGAAGACGCGCGGTGACAATGCCCCGCAGATCACCTTTGACCAACGTGACACCCGCGCTCTCTATCGCCACATCCGTGCCGGTGCCCATGGCAATGCCGACTTGCGCGCTGGCCAGCGCGGGGGCATCATTGACCCCATCGCCCGCCATCGCCACGACACCGCCTTCGGCGCGTAACCGCTGAACGATGCGTGCCTTATCCTCAGGCAGCACCTCGGCCTCTACGGCGTCGATGCCCAGCGTCCTGGCAACGGCATCTGCCGTTAGCCGATTGTCCCCTGTCAGCATGACAATTCGGATACCGGACTTGTGCAGCGCGTCCAGGGCTTCAACGGTTGTGGTTTTGACCGGATCGCTGACAGCGATCAATCCGGCGATGGCGCCTTCCACCGCCAGCAGAACAACCGTCGCGCCCTGTCCCCGCAACTGATCGGCGGCCTGTGCCAGTTCCGTAACACCAACTGCATTCTCGATCAGGAATGCAGGGTTTCCCAGCAGCACGCGGCGTCCTTCGATAACTCCCTGCACGCCCTTGCCGGCGGGTGAATCGAAATCCGTCGCTTCTGACAACGCGATACCACGTTTACCTGCCTCCGCCACAATAGCGGTGGCGATTGGATGTTCGCTGCCGCGTTCCAGGCTTGCGGCCAATCGTAAAATATCCTCCTCGGCGAACTTTGCCGTGCCCAGGATCGAGGTGACGCCTGGTTTTCCCTCGGTCAGGGTGCCCGTCTTGTCAATCACCAGCGTGTCGACCTTTTCCAGTAATTCCAATGCCTCCGCATCGCGGATCAGTACGCCGCTGAACGCGCCCCGTCCGACGCCGACCATAATCGACATCGGAGTGGCCAGCCCCAAAGCGCAGGGGCAGGCGATGATCAGCACCGACACCGCCGAGATCAGCGCATAGGTAAAGGCGGGCTCCGGTCCCCAAACCATCCAGGCCACGAAGCTCGCTAGGGCGGCCAGAATGACGCCAGGGACAAACCATCCGGACACCTGATCGGCAAGGCGCTGGATCGGCGCGCGCGACCGCTGGGCGTTGGACACCATCTGCACGATATGGGCCAGCACCGTGTCCGCGCCGACATTGCTGGCGCGCATGACAAAGCCGCCGGTCTGGTTGAGCGTGCCGCCAATGATTTTATCGCCGATCTGTTTTTTGACCGGCATGGATTCGCCAGTGATCATCGATTCATCAAGATGGCTTTGTCCTTCGGTCACTTCGCCATCCACCGGCGCTTTTTCGCCGGGACGCACGCGGAGGCGGTCGCCCACTTTAATGACATCAATCGGCACAATGGAATCCGTGCCATCCGCCGCGAGGCGTATCGCCGTGCGCGGGGCTAGGTTCATCAACGCCCGGATGGCGCCGCTGGTGGTTTCTCGCGCTCGCAGTTCCAGAACCTGGCCGAGCAGCACAAGCACCACAATCAGCGAAGCCGCCTCGTAATATACCGGCACGTTGCCATGTGCGTCCCGCATCGCCCCGGGAAACAGGCCGGGGGCGAAAGTCGCCACAAGGCTATAGAGATAGGCGGCGCCCGTGCCGATCGCGATCAACGTAAACATATTCAGGGAACGGGTGACGAGCGACCGGCCGCCCCGCGCAAAAAATGGCCATCCGGTCCATAACACCACGGGGCTCGCGAGTAGAAATTGCGTCAGAATGGAGGAACGGGCTGTAATCAGCGCCGATAAATCGAGGAGATGCGCGCCCATTTCCAGCACGACGACAGGAATCGCAAGCAGCAGCCCGATCCAGAACCGGCGTTGCATGTCCGCGAGTTCGGGATTCCTGACCTCACCAGCCGAAATCTGAACCGGCTCCAGCGCCATGCCACAAATCGGGCAGCTGCCGGAACCGTTTTGACGCACTTCCGGGTGCATCGGGCAGGTATATTCCCCATCCTCAGAGGACGGCGCCTGTGCCGAATCAGACGCGGGCCGGTTCAGATAATGCCCTGGATCGTGCTGAAATATCTCCTGGCATTTCGTTGAGCAGAAATAATAAATTTCCGTTTTATGCCGGGCGGTATGGGTGGCGCCCGCTGTTTTTATCATCATGCCGCAAACCGGGTCCCTGGCCATGCCGTGGACGCTTCCCTCGGCAACCCCATGATGTGCGAGCGCATGATTAGCCACAGTGTCGCCTCATTCTGGCTTTAATCGACCGACTTTGAATATAGGGATACAGACCCGTCCTGTTAATGATCCAAATCAAATCAAATGGTTTCTATGATTGTTATCGTGAATAATAGGACGCGCACTGCCACTTTCAAAGGAGAACGTCAGATGGCGGCTCTATTTAGCACCAGGATGATGCCGATGATGGGCGGCTGCATGCACGGACCCAAATAATATTGTCGCCGCCGTCTGCCGCCTGAACATATTCCGCACAGGCCAGGCTCGGATCAGATGGAATTGCTCCCGGCGATTCCCCCTGATCCGTAAAACCCGTCTGATCCGTAAAATATGGCCGATTTAGTATTTTAGAGCCATTTGTAGCGTTTTGATTGAACCATCTGGCTAAATCAAAACGGAAATGGCTCTAGATCGGGATCGACACCTTGCCCAGGCGCGCGGTCAGTTTGCGGTTCTCGCGGTAATCCACTGGCACCGCGATAATTGCGGGGCCCGGCTGCCGGAAGGCTTCCTCCAGCGCCGGGGTCAGCTGATCTGCGGCGGTTAGGGTTTTGCCCCACATGCCGAAAGCTTTTGCCAGCAGTTCGAAATCCGGATTGCCAAACTCAAGTTTCGAATGGCGGCCGTCAAAGGCGTCCTGCTGCTTCCATTTGATCAGGCCATATTCGCCGTCCACCCAGACCATGACGACGACATTGAGTTTGTAGCGCACGGCTGTTTCAAGCTCCTGCACATTCATCAGAAAGCCGGCATCACCATTGATCGACAGAACCCTTTTGTCCGGGCAGGCGAGCTTGGCGCCAATGGCGCCGGGCAGGGAAAATCCCATCGAGCAGAAACCGTTCGAGATCAGGACCGTGTTGGCGCCGATCGCCTGATAGTAACGCGATATCCACATCTTGTGCGCGCCGACATCGGACAGCAGAATATCGTCGGGGCCCATGAATTTGCGTACGTCCCAGAGAATTTTCTGGGGTTTGACCGGAAAACCGGCATCGTCTTTTTCCTCCGCGAAATCCGCCGCCATGGTATCGCGCAGCTTCTTTCGCGCATTGATGTCGAACAGCGGCAGCCGCCCCTCTGCGCGGGCGTTCAGTTCTTCGTTGATCTGCCACAGCGCGTCGGCCAGATCGGATACAATATCCACCGTTACAGGGAAATGCTGGTCGATTTCAGCCGGTTCAAAATCAATATGAATGATCTTGGCTTTCGAGGCCGCCTTGTACCAGGCGACCGGACTGTATTCCACCAGATCATATCCGGCGGTGAGGATCAGATCGGCATCTGCAAACGCCAGATTGTTGTAATCACCCACGCCCAGGCCCATGGTGAACAGGCAGTGCGGGTCATCCATCGGCACCGCGCCCTTGCCCATGAATGTGTTGACCACGCCGATACCGGTTTTGCGCGCCAGCCGCTGCAATTGTTTGGCGGCGCGTTTGCGCACCGAACCGTTACCCGCCAGTATGATCGGGTTTTTGGCCGCGAGGATCAGATCGACCGCCTGTGCGATGGCCTTGTGGTCCGCTGCGGGCCGCCGCAGCCGCGTGACGGGCAGGGGAACGCCATGCACCTCTTCATCGGCAATGTCTTCCGGCAGTTCGATCACCGTGACGCCCGGCTTTTCACGCTCGGCGATCTTGAACGCCTTGCGCACCACCTCTGGAATATTTTCCGGGGCGACAATGGTCTGCGCCCATTTGCTGACCGGCTTCAGCATGGAAATCGAATCCATGTTCTGATGGCTTTCCTTGTGCAGCCGTTTGGTTGATGCCTGCCCGATAATCGCGACAACGGGCGCGCGGTCCATATTGGCGTCGGCCAGCCCGGTCACCAGATTGGTGGCCCCCGGCCCCAATGTCGCCAGGCACACCCCCGCCTTGCCGGTCAGCCGGCCATAGGCGTCGGCCATGAAGGCGGCGCCCTGTTCGTGCCGGCACAGGATAAACTCGATTTTGCTGTCCAGAAGCGAGATCATCACGTCGGCGTTTTCTTCGCCGGGAATGCCGAAAATGCGCTCGACACCCTCGGCTTCAAGGCATTTCACAAAAAGATCAGACGCTTTCATGGGATTCCCTCTAAATTTCCTGAGACCGGATGACCATCATTTTTTCGGTCTGCATATCGTGAATGGTGTGCGGAATGCCGCCCACGCCATGGCCGGATTCGCGCGCCCCCGCAAAGGGCATCCAGTCCACGCGAAAGGCCGTGTGATTGTTGACCATCACGGCGGTGGCGTCAATGCGGCTATAGACACGCAGGGCCGTATCCAGATCGCGGGTGAACACCGCCGCCTGAAAGGAGACGGCCAAGCTGTTGGCGCGGGCGATCGCCTCGTTAATATCCGTATACGGATAAACACAGATGACCGGACCAAAGATTTCTGAATTGGAAACCCTGCACGCCTCCGGCGGATTAAACAGAACCGTCGGCTGGTAACAGGACGCAGAAATTTTTTCGCCGCCCGAAATCAGTTTCGCGCCCCCCTGCACCGCCTCGCGCACCCAGTCATGCACACGGTCACATTCGCCGTGGCTGATCAGCGGGCCGACTTCCGTATCGGGCCGGGTGGGGTCGCCTACTTTCATGGCGTTGCCCAGCCTGCCCAGTTCTCGCGCCACGCCTTCGGCAATGCTGGCATGGGCGTAAATCCGCTGCACCGAAACGCAGACCTGGCCCGCATGATAAAAGCCGCCTTTGGCGAAGCGCGGCAGGTTGGCCGCGAGGTCAGCGTCGGCGGCGACAATAACCGGTGCTGCGCCGCCATGTTTGAGCGCGCAGCGCGTGCCCGGCGCCAGTTGCGCGCGCAGGCCCCAGCCTACCGCGCCGCTGCCGATAAACGAGAAAAATCCAATCCGCTTGTCCGTCACCATTTTTGTGGCGAGCGCATTGGTTTCCGGCAGGATCACCTGGCACCAGGCCTTGGGCAGACCCGCCTCATGCAGGATTTCCGCAAAGGCGATGCAGGACAAGGGCGTGGAACTCGCCGGTTTGATCAGCACCGGGCACCCTGCGGCCACAGCAGGTCCGACCTGATGCACGATCAGATTGAACGGATGATTGAAGGCGCTGAACGCCGCCACCACGTCGATCGGTTCATACTGGGTAAAGGCCAGATGCCCGCTCGACGCCGCGTTTACCCCCATCGGGACCACGTTGCCGGCATGGGTGCGCAGGGTTTTGATGCAGACCTCAATCCCGTCAATGGCGCGCGCGATTTCCACCCTTGAATCAATCAGCGGCTTGCCGCCCTCGCGCGCTGCCTGCAGGGCCAGCTCCTCGGCCCGTCCGGCGATAATCCTGACAGCCGCGCGTAATATTTCAATCCGTTGCGACTTGGGCAGCCAGGCGTCCCGGTTACGATACAGCGCGTAGGCCGATGCGAGCGCGGCCTCGACCTGGGCGGCATCCATGCGCGGCAGCCTGGCGATCACCGCCCCGTCAAACGGGGCGGTTACTTCGAGGGCAGCTACGTTCATATCAGGCAGGCCGTATCGCCAGGTTCGGGAATGATTTGCGCCTCAATGGTGCCCAGCTTCTCGATCTCGATACGGATTTTGTCACCCGCCTTCATATAGTGCGGCGGGGTTTTCGCCACGCCAACGCCACCGGGCGTGCCGGTGGACACCACATCGCCGGGCAAGAGGGTAAAGGCCTGGCTTAGATAGGCGATCTGATCAAAGCAGTTGAACACCAGATGCTTCGTATTGGAATTCTGCATGACCTCGCCATTCAGCAGCGTGCGCAGCGACAGATTATGCGGATCGCCCACTTCGTCCGGCGTAACGATCCAGGGTCCGAAGGGGCCGTGCGTGTCGAAGCTTTTGCCCATGGTCATGGTCTGGGAATGCATCTGCCAGTCGCGCATGCTGACATCATTAACAATGAAGTACCCGGCGATCACCTCATGCGCGCGCTCCTTTGGCACATGACGGCACTTGCGGCCAATGACAAAACCCAGCTCGCCTTCATAGTCCAGCGCGGAGGAAACCTTGGGCAGATGTATGGGATCATATGGGCCATTGACGCAGGTGGTCTGCTTGTTGAACCACATCTGCTTTTCTGGCGTGGCGCGTTTGGTTTCGGCGATATGATCGGCGTAATTCAGGCCAATCGCCAGAAATTTGGAAGGGCGCAGCACCGGAGCTTCCAGTCGCACGTCCTGCAGCGGGATCAAACTGCCATTGGCTGCGCGGGCGGCCTGCATGGCGGCGGCGCCTGCCTCCAGAAAGGCCCGCATTTCCTGCGGCAGGGTGGGGGCCGCCGCAGACAGATCAAGGATGCCGCCTTCCTGCACCACACCAATCCGTGTGCGGCCCTGATGGGTGAAAGTTGCGAGTTTCATTTCCGTCTCCCTGCTTTTATTCTGGTGCATTCACTTTATAGTGCATTTTGCTTTTTGCGGGGAGTGATAAATGGCGCGCGGATTTTTTCTTTCTGTATTTTTCTGTCTCTGCGCCGTCCCGGCGGCGGCGCTGGAACATATCGTGTTTGCAACCGACTGGAAGGCGCAGGCGGAACATGGCGGTTTTTATCAGGCGGTGGCAAAGGGGTTTTACGCCGCACACGGTCTGGATGTGGAAATCCGCCAGGGGGGGCCGGGGGTCAATATTCCGCAGTTAATGGGCGCGGGCGTCATTGATTTCGCCATGGGTTCCTCCAGTTTCATGCCGCTTAATATGTTGCGCGAGGGCGCGCGCGCAAAAGCGGTGATGGCGGTGTTTCAGAAAAGCCCGGAAATTCTGATGACGCATCCGCGCACCGATATTACCCGCCTGGCGGACATGAAAGGCCAGCCTATCATGCTGGCGGACGCCTCGATTGGCGCGGTGTTTGTCTGGCTGAAGGGGCGCTATGGTTTTGAGGATTCGCAGGTGCGCAAATACACCTTCAACATGGCCCCGTTCCTGTCCGATCCAAAGGCGATCCAGCAGGGCTATCTGACCTCTGAACCCTTCATGTATGAGACCCAGACCGGCAAGAAACCGCAGATCTTTTTGTATGCGGATAATGGCTATCCCAGTTACGCCACGCTGGTCATGGTCAGTCAACGGATGATAGACGCGAAACCGGAAATTGTTCAGGCCTTTGTGGACGCCACCAAACAAGGCTGGCGGGATTATCTGCATGGCGAGCCGGCACCCGGTAATGCCGCCATTCTGCACGACAATCCGGAAATGAGCGCTGCCATCATCGCGCAGGCCATGGAAAAGATGAACGCCTATGGCATTGTTGAGTCAGGCGCTGCGCAAGAGCTGGGCATTGGCGCGATGACCGATACGCGATGGGATGAGTTTTTCGATGTCATGCGCGCCAGCGGGGTTTATCCGCCTGAAATGAATGTGCGGGGGGCCTATACGCTGCAGTTTATTGGCGGCAAACCACGCTAGATGCTTACAATAGAAAATCTTGGCAAGGTTTTCCCGGGGGGCACGGCCGCGCTGGCGGGCGTTTCCATGCAGATGGCGCAGGGTGAAATCGTTTCGCTGCTGGGTCCATCCGGTTGCGGCAAAAGCACGCTGCTGCGCATTGCCGCCGGGCTGATCGCGCCAAGCTCGGGCCGGGTGGAATGGACGCCGCCGCTGGAAAAAGGCGGCATTGGCGTGGTGTTTCAGGATCCCACCTTGATGCCGTGGGCAAACAGCCGCAGGAATGTCGAAACCCCGCTGCGCATCGCAGGCGTTGGCGCCCGGGAACGTCACGCGCGGGCCATGGAAATGCTGACCCTGGTGGGGCTGGAAAATTTTTCAGAAGCCTATCCGCGCACTTTGTCCGGCGGGATGAAAATGCGCGTCTCCATTGCCCGCGCTCTGGTCACCCGGCCGCCGGTTCTGCTGCTGGACGAACCTTTTGCGGCATTGGATGAAATTACCCGCCAGCAACTGAATGACGATCTGCTGGAGATTTGTGGCAAGGCGCGGCTGAGTGTGCTGTTCGTGACGCATAGCGCCGCCGAGGCGGTGTATTTATCCGAACGCATCCTGATGATGCGGGCGCGGCCTGGCGCGATAGTAAATGAGATCAGGATCAACGCCCCTGCCCGGCGCGCGGAAGGGTTTCGCCATTCGCCGCAGTTCGCCGCCTATTGCGGCCAGATTTCCACTGCATTGCGGGCGGCCGCCGCATGAAGGCTGCACGGATTCTGTCTCCCATATTGGTGGTGCTCATGGCGCTGGGCCTGTGGGAGGCGCTGGTGCGTCTGTGGCAGGTGCCGGCCTTTGTGCTGCCCGCTCCGTCGGCGATCTGGCGGGCCTTGCTGGAGGATTACGCCTCGCTGTTGGTCAGCGCCTGGATGACGTTGCGCATCAGCATTACGGCGTTCGTGCTGGCGGTGGCAGGGGGGGTGTCCCTGGCGGTGCTGTTCTCGCAAAGCAGGGCGGTGGAAATGGCGCTGTTTCCGCTCGCGGTGATCCTGCAGGTAACCCCGATTGTGGCCATTGCGCCGCTGATCGTCATCTGGGCGGGGATTGATAATCCCAATCGCGCGCTGTTGCTGATGGCCTGGATAGCCGCGTTCTTTCCGGTGCTGTCCAATATGACCCTGGGCCTGCGGGCCGCCGATCATGGCCTGCTGGACCTGTACCGGCTCTATGGCGCGTCGCGCTGGCAGGTTTTGACCCAGATCCGTCTTCCTTCCGCCTTGCCCTATCTGCTGTCGGCCATGAAGATTTCCGGCGGCCTGTCGCTGATAGGGGCGGTTGTCGCCGAATTTGTCGCTGGCAGCGGGGCCTCGATGGGGCTGGCCTGGCGAATCATGGAAAGCGGCAACCGGCTGCAGATCGCCAAGATGTTTGCCGCCCTATTGCTTTTATCCCTGCTCGGCATCGCCATTTTCTTCTGCCTCAGCGCCCTGGAGAGCCTGCTTTTACGCCGCTGGCACGAAAGCCGGCTGGAGCAAGGGAGTTAATACGCAATATTAATGTATATTATTTTATTTCACATAATTATTGACTAATTTAGTATTATCCCACATATTAGACAGTAGAATAGGTATTCCCGGGGCCGCAAAATGTATCGTTATGACGAATTTGATCATGCCTTTGTGACGGAGCGGGTGGCGCAGTTCCGCGATCAGGTGGCGCGCCGCCTGAACGGAGAGCTGACCGAAGAAGAGTTTCGGCCCCTGCGGCTCATGAACGGCCTTTATCTGCAACTGCACGCCTATATGTTGCGCGTCGCCATTCCCTATGGGGTGCTGTCGTCCCGGCAGTTGCACAAACTGGCGGATATCGCCACCCGTTATGACCGGGGTTATGCGCATTTCACCACGCGCCAGAATTTGCAATATAACTGGCCCAGGCTGGAAGACATGCCGGATATTCTGGCCGAGATGGCATCGGTGGAGATGCATGCGCTGCAAACCAGCGGCAACTGCATCCGCAATATCACCGCCGATCAATATGCGGGCGTCGCCGCCGACGAAGTGGAAGATCCGCGTATCTGCGGGGAGATTTTGCGGCAATGGTCTAGCCTGCATCCGGAATTTTCGTTCCTGCCGCGCAAATTCAAGATCGCCATTACCGGCAGCCCGCGCGACCGCGCCGCGATCAAGCTGCATGATATCGGCATCGTGATGGTCAGGAACGAGGCCGGCGGCGCGGGATGCGAATTCTGGGTTGGCGGCGGCCAGGGGCGCACGCCGGTCATTGCCAAATGCATCAACAGCTTCGTGCCCAAACGTGACATGCTGTCCTATGCCGAAGCCATTCTGCGTGTCTATAACATGCATGGCCGGCGCGATAACATATACAAGGCGCGCATAAAAATTCTGGTCAATGAAATCGGCATCAAGGAATTCAGCCGCCAGACGAACGAGCAATGGGCGCATATTCGTGATGGCGCGCTGGACGTTCCGGCCGAGGAAATTGCCCGCATCACGGCTTATTTCGCGCCGCCTGCCTATGAACAGCTACAGAACGAACCTGCGGCTCTTCTGCAAATGCGCGCTGCCGATCCGGCCTTCGCCGCATGGCTGCGCAGCAATGTGGCGGCGCATAAAATTCCGGGCTATGCGATCGTCAATATTTCGCTGAAGCCGATCGGCGGGATTCCCGGCGATGCAACAGATGCACAGATGCATGCCGTGGCCGATCTGGCGGAACGCTACAGCTTTGACGAATTGCGCGTGACGCACGAGCAGAATCTGACCTTTGCCGATGTGCGGCAAAGCGATCTTTATGATCTGTGGCGGGCGCTTGGTAAAAACGGGCTGGCCACGCCCAATATCGGCCTGGTTAGCGACATCATTGCCTGCCCCGGTCTTGATTATTGCGCGCTGGCCAATGCCCGTTCCATTCCGGTGGCGCAACGCATCAGCGAACGATTTGCCGATCTGAAACGCCAGCATGATATTGGCGATCTGAAGATCAAGATTTCCGGCTGCATCAACGCCTGCGGACATCATCATGTCGGGCATATCGGCATTCTGGGCGTCGATAAGAAGGGTGTGGAGTTTTACCAGATCACGCTGGGCGGCAGCGCCGATGAAAACGCCTCCATTGGCGAAATACTCGGTGCGGCCTTCTCCTATGATGACGTGGTGGATGCGGTCGAAAAAGTGATCGAGACCTATCTGAATATCCGCACCCGTCCGGACGAAAATTTTCTGGCGGCGGTGCGGCGCACTGGCATAGCCCCCTTCAAGGAGGCGCTCTATGCAGTACGTTAAACATGGTAAAATATGCGCCGATGAATGGTTGCATGTGGGTAACGAGGGTGATCTGCCGGGGCAGGGCAATCTGATTGTGCCTCTGGCGCGATGGGCCGCGGTGCGCGATGAATTACTGGCGCGTAAAAACCCTCTCGGGATAAAGCTGGCATCAAGTGAGGCGCCGGAACGGATACGCGAGGATCTGGGCCGTTTTGATCTGGTGGCGCTTGAGTTTCCTGTATTCAGGGATGGCCGGGCCTATTCCCATGCGCGGCTGCTGCGTGAACAATATGGCTTCAAGGGGGAACTGCGCGCGGCGGGCAACGTATTGTATGACCAGTTTTCGTTCATGCATCGCTGCGGGTTTGACGCCTATGAGGTGCAGAAAGACAGTGATGCGCAGCGTTTTGCCAAAGCCCTGTCCGAATTCACGGTGCGGTACCAGCCCGATCCGGATGGATCGCCCAGCATCATGGAATTGCGGCTTCAGCCCTACCGCAACGTCAAAACTGTGGGAGCCCGCCCGTGAGTGCCGCCGGCAAGCGCGTCACCGGCGCCGCGCAAGTGATCACCGCCAATCGTCTGCGTGACGGCGTCGTGATCTATCTTCAGATGCATGGCGATCACCATCACTGGTGCGAGAATATCCGCGAAGCGGCGATTCTGGATGCGGGTGGCGTGGAGGCGATGCTGGCCCGCGCCCAAACAGATGTGCGCGAAAATCGGATCATTGATCCCTATGCGATCG
>SHWM01000049.1 GCA_009693835.1 Alphaproteobacteria bacterium | reverse complement strand
CGCTTGTATAGCCCCCACCCCGGCCCTCCCCACAAAGGGGGAGGGAGAAGAAGCCCAGTATGCTGAAGGAATCCCCTCCCCTTGATGGGGAGGGGTTTGGGGTGGGGTGAGAAACGGCAATGTTTATGTTTCAATCCGTTCACAAATTGTTCTAGACCTAGACCTAGACCCTGTTCGGATCAGGTGGAATCACCCCTGGCGCCCCCGTCCGATCCGTAAAGTGTGCCTCCAGGCGTTATTTGCCTTCCTGTTCAATCAGCCGTTCGGTCTTCCACAACCGGTCTGCGATCGCCGGATCGGCAGGGTCCAGTTCTTTGGCGCGACGCAAATCTGCCAGGCTTTTCTGCTTATTCCCCGCCATATAAAGCGTCATGCTGCGTTGCAGGTACATTTTCGCATCAGGTTGACTGTTGTTCTGCGCCAGCAGGGCGTCAAAGTCGGCGAGGGAGCCGTCAAACTGTTTTAACTGCCGCCGCGAAATGGCCCGCCCGAGTAGCGCTCCCTTATCGTCGGGGTTCAATTTGAGCACCGCGTCAAAGTCCGCCACCGCCTTATCAGCCTGTTCCGCCACCAATGCGGATTGTCCCCGGTTATACAGCGCGACGATCATCTCTTCTTTCGAGAGACCACCCAGACGGATGGCCAGATCGCAATTGGCGGCCCGGATAACCGTGTTTTCAGCCGTGCTCTGGCACAGTTCCATTTCAGACTCCGCCGCCGCGGCGGACGCCATGCATAACAGCAGACCTGCTACGGCAAAGGATAACCCTGATTTCATCTATTACTCCATTGCTCTAATATTGAACCCTCGCGGTGGATCCGCCATCCACCATCAGGTTTACCCCGGTGATATAGCTTGCCGCAGGACTGGCGATAAACACCACGGCGTTGGCCACTTCCTCCGGCGTGGCCATGCGCCCCATCGGATAGCGTTTCAGGGTTTCCTTGAGAAAATCTGGCGACCCTTCCTCGTCCAGCCGGTCGAATACCCCGCCCTTGAAGTAAACTGCACCGGGCGAGACCGTGTTGGCCCGAATATTTTCCGGCGCCAGGCTGCGTGCCAGACTGCTGACATAATGCAGCAGCGAGGCTTTGATGCCGCCATAGGCCAGCGGCCCCCCCGCGCCGGTAACCGCCAGCGCCGTGCCAATGACGACTATCGAACCCGACGAAGATTGCTTCAGATAAGGCATGGCGGCCTCAACGCAACGAAGCGTGCCCAGGACATCGGTCTGGAACGCCAGTTCCCAACCCTGCTCGTCTGCCCGCAGCGATAGGGCACTGACATTCTGCACCAGTATGTCAAGACCGCCAAAGGCCTGCGCCGCGCCATCGATCGCGGCTTTCAGATCGGCGCCATTGCCGTGAAGGTCGGCTGTCGCCGCGTGCACCTTGATCCCTTTGTTCCGTAATTCAATGGCTGTTTGGGCAATCGCGTCGGCATTGCGGGCGCATATGCCTATATCCGCGCCCTCATCGGCCAGCAGGCGGGCGATACGCAGCCCGATCCCTTTGCTAGCCCCCGTCACAAACGCTTTTTTTCCGCGCAGGCCCAAATCCATTGGTTCACTCCAGCATGCGCTGGATCAAAATTGCACGCGTTGCGAGGTGCCGCCATCCACGATCAGATTGACGCCGGTAATAAAACCTGCAGCGGGACTGGCCAGGAAAACAGCAGCATTGGCAATCTCCTCCGGCGTCGCCATGCGGCCCATCGGATTGCGCGCGATGGTTTCTTCATAGCGTTTGGGGGCGGCCTGTTTTACCTGGTGCCAGACCCCGCCTTCAAAAAACACCGCTCCGGGAGAAACCGTATTCGCGCGAATATTCTGCGGAGCCAGTGAATGGGCCAGCCCGCTGATATAGTGCACCAGCGCGGCCTTCATTGCGCCATAGGGTTGCGGGCCGGCATGGCCCGAGACAGACGCGAGCGAGCCGATGACGACGATGGACCCCGCCCCGGATTTCTGCAAATAGGGCATCGCCGCGTCAACGGACCGCAGGGTTCCCAGAATGTCCACCTGATAGCCGGCGTCCCAGTCCTTCTGACGCATCTGCACGGCCATGGCGCTGACATTCTGGATCAGGATATCGAGGCCGCCGAAGGCCTGCGCCGCCCCGTCAATGGCCGCCTTGAGATCCGCCCCATCTCCCTTCAGATCGGCGGATACGCCAAAGGCTCTGGCGCCAAGCCCTTTTAATTCGGCAACCGTTTCACTTACGGCGCCGGCATCGCGCGCACAAATCCCGACATCGGCCCCTTCGGCCGCCAGAAGCCTGGCGATTCGCAGGCCAATGCCACGGCTGGCGCCTGTCACAAATGCCTTTTTGTCCTTTAAGCCCAAATCCATAACCGCCTCCCAATATTTTGCTTTGTCCCTTGCTTATTAACTATTTTGGAGTAAACCACGCTGCATTGTAACCATTATTTCCGCTTTGGTTAATCACAGGGGCTGCATGTCGGGCAATAGTAAAGCCGTTTGTCTTGTGGGCGCAGGTTATATTTCGGATATTCACGCGGAAGCTCTGACAAAAACCCCCGGCGTCATTCTTGCGGCCCTAGTCGATCCCAACCAGGCTGCGGCGAGCGCCCTGGCCAGGAAATGGGGGGCGCCGCATATATTCTCTACCGCCGAGGAAGCGATCGCATCAGGCCTGGTGTCCCGGGCGCATATTCTGGTGCCGCCACATCTGCACAGGCAGGTGGCTGAAAAGTTTATTGCGGCAAAAATTTCGGTATTGATAGAAAAACCTGTCTGCGTCAGCCGGGATGAATGCCATGCCTTGCAGGCAGCGATCAGCTCATCCGGAACCCCGGCAGGCGTAAACCAGAATTATGTCTATCATCCGGTAATCCTGTCGATGCAGGAGCTGCTCAGGCGGAACAGATTTGGGCGCCTGCAATATGTTCATTGCATTTACAATGCGCCATTGCGCCAGCTGGCGGCGGGACAATTCGGCCATCGGATGTTTCAGCAGCCGGGTAATATTCTGCTTGAACAGGCCGTTCATCCCCTGTCGCAGATTACCGCGATCGCCGGTCATATTCAGGAAGTTTCCGCAAGCGCGGGAAAGCCGGTTGAGATTTCGTCCGGAATGCCGTTTTACGATACGGCGCAATTTAATCTGACCTGCCTGCATGCGCCGGCCCAGTTGAGCTTTGCGGTTGAGAAAAATTTTCCATTCTGGCAGTTGACGGCGGTCTGTGATGATGGGGTCATTGTTGGGGATGTCGTGCGTAACCGTCTCGGCGCGAATGCCCGGACGCGCTGGCTTGAACCAGCCGACTATGCGGTATCGGGCGTAAAAACCGCCTTTGGATTGGCCGCACAATCGGCGCAGGGCGTCATGGACTGTGCACTCGCGATGGCCAGGCTGAAGCCACGATCTGACGCTTTCTACAAAAGTATGGAAGCCAGTATTCGCGCCTTTCATCACGCGGTCGACTCAGGCGGGCCCATACGCACCGACGTGGCGTTTGGCGCGAGGCTGGTTGAAGTGTGTGAACAAATAAGCGCAAAATGGTTTGAAAAGCCCCGTGCGCGCCTGAAGAAAGCTGTGAAAAGCGCCCAGGGTTGCGATGTTGCGGTATTGGGGGGAACCGGCTTTATTGGCCGTTATGTGGTAACGCAACTGGTTGCGTCAGGAAAACGGGTGGCCGTGGAAGCGGCGGTGGCGGGCAGTGCGCGGACGGTTGCAGAGGCCTGTCTGGCGTCCGGCACTAAACGTCCGCTGCACATAGGAACCATTGCCGCGCTGTATCTCGGAGATGGGAAAGAAATCGTAACGGGGGCAACACCACCTGATAGCCAATCGGAGAATCGCGGAGATTATGCGCGGTCCAAGGCGGCCGCTGATCGCATGCTGCTGCAAATGCACAGGGATAAAAAACTGCCCGTTGTTATTTTGCGTCCCGGCGTCGTGGTAGGTGAGGGCAGCTCGCCGTTTCACTCAGGGCTTGGTTTTTTCAACAACGATCAGCACTGCCTTGGCTGGAATGCCGGTGACAACCCACTTCCATTTGTACTGGCAGACGATGTTGCCGCAGCCATTGTCTCCGCCTGCTTCGTCAGCGGGATAGAGGGCAAGTGCTATAATCTGGTCGGCGGTGCGCAGCTTAGCGCGCGCAACTATATAGCCGAGCTTGGAGCGGCGATGCCCAGGCCTTTATATTTCCATGGGCAATCGGCCATTAAATTACAGGCGGTGGAAATTGGAAAATGGCTGATCAAGAGAGCGGCAGGGCGCCGTCCAGGATTTCCCAGTTACCGGGATCTGCTGTCGCGCGGGATGCCGGCCAGATTCGATTGCTCAGATGCCCGGCGTGATCTGAACTGGTGCCCGATTGATGACAGGCAACAGTTTGCGGCTCACGCAATCAAAATATTTACCCCCTCAACAATGTGAATATCCACCATGCCTTCAACTAATCTGCTGCATGTCTTCTCTACTTTCTCGACGGGGGGGGGCCAGGCCCGTCTTGCGGCCATGGCCAATCATTGGGGCAAGAAATATCGCCACACCATCATTGCCATGGATGGCGTCTATGATTGCGCCGAAAAATTCGACCCGGACGTTGAAGTGGAGCTGTTCCGGCTGGAATATACCAAAGGTGCCACGCGCGACAATATCATGCTGTTCTGGAACAGGCTGAAGGAGTGGCAGCCGGACCTGCTGCTGACCTATAATTTTGGGGCCATTGAATGGGCGCTCGCCAACCTCACGGGGCAGCATCCGCATATTCATATAGAGGATGGGTTTGGCCCCGACGAAGCGGATGGCAGGCAATTGCCCCGGCGGGTGTGGTTGCGCCGTGCTGCGCTGATGTGGGGCAAGAAGCTGATCGTCCCCTCCAGTATCCTGCACGAGATGGCGACGCAAGACTGGCTGCTGCCTGATCGCAAGGTCCGCTTTATCCCGAATGGCATCGCATGCGAGCGGTTTGCAGCAGGCCGTCCCGATCCGGAAGGGCCGCTATTTTCGCGCCGTGAGGATGAAATCATTATCGGCACCGTGGGCGCCTTGCGGGCGGAAAAAAACCTGCCCCGTCTGGTACGGGCTTTTGCCATGCTGGAGGGAATTCCCAATGCGCGCCTTGTCATTGCGGGATCGGGCCCCGCGGGCGAGGACGCGAGACGCCAGGCCGAACAGCTTGGGATCAGTCAAAAGGTGACTTTTCTGGGGCACATTGCCAAACCGGAGCGCGCCTATCGGCTGTTTGATGTGTTTGCCCTGTCGTCCGATACGGAACAGATGCCGCTGGGCGTTCTGGAGGCCATGGCGGCGGGATTGCCTATTGCGTCCGTGGATGTTGGGGATGTCAAGCGGATGTTGCCTTTGGAATGCACGCCCTATGTGTACGGGCGTTTCGATGACGAGCTGGCCAATTCCATGACGCAACTATGCACGGACACGGTCCTGCGCCTGCGGCTTGGCGCGGCGAACGCCAGCCATGTGCGCAAACATTACAGCCTGGAGCACATGTGCGATGAATATGATTCGCTGTTCAGGAAAAGCGTCCGTAACGCGGTGCTGGACCAGCACGAAATGGGATGGGGACGGATCATGCAGTCCATGAAACGCGGCAAGATGACCTAACTGGCGCTAACGTCTAACGCATATCCTGCGCCCCGCACAGTGCGAATAATATCCGGAGCGCCTTCAACATCCAGCGCCATGCGCAATCGCCGGATATGCACGTCCACCGTCCGGCTCTCCACATAAACGTCGCGGCCCCATACCTGGTCAAGCAGTTGTTCCCGGCTGTACACCCGCCCCGGCCGCTCCAGCAAAAAGCGCAGCATGCGGAACTCCGTCGGCCCCAACTGGACCGGCACATTATCACGGCTGACGCGATGGCTTGCGGTATCCATGACGATGCCGCCATAGCTCAACTGTTCCTCAGTCAGGGCAGGGCGCGAACGGCGTAACAGCGCGCGGATACGGGCCACCAGTTCCGCCTGTGAAAATGGCTTGACCAGATAATCATCGGCGCCGGTCTCAAGGCCACGCACTCGGTCGCTTTCCTCGCCGCGGGCCGTCAGCATGATGACGGGCATAGCGCGTGTTTCCGGCCGTGAGCGGATGCGGCGGCAGACCTCAATCCCCGACATTTCAGGCAGCATCCAGTCAAGCACAATAAGATCGGGCTTTTCCTCATCCACCAGCGACAGAGCCGACGCCCCGTCATTCGCTACAATAGTTCTGAAATCCGCCGCTTCCATATTATAACGCAGCAACTCCATCTGCGCGGGCTCATCCTCGGCAATCAGTATAAGCGGCTTCACGCGGTCTTGTCTCCCACGGTGATAATGGTTGAACTTGAAAGATCGTTTTTGGGGCGGTCGCCGGCAATATTCTCGCCCGCCACCAGAAAGTGAACATTTTCGGCAATGTTGGTGACGTGGTCGCCGATGCGCTCAATGTTTTTGGCAATAAACAGCAGATGCGTACAGGCAGTTATATTGCGTGGGTCTTCCATCATATAGGTCAGCAGCTCACGGAACAGGCTGGAATGCAGTTGGTCGACATCAAGATCACGCGCCCTGACTTCCTGTGCCTTAACGACATCTGCATTCAGATACGCATCAACGACATTGCTGATCATGCCGCCCACGATCGATCCCATGCGCACAATCGTACTCGTCGCCTGCCCTATCACCGGCGCCTGCATCAGCGTAAGTGTGCGTTTGGCGACATTCTTGGCATAGTCCCCGACCCTCTCAAGGTCGGAAGAAATTTTCAGCGCCACGAGAACAGCGCGTAAATCCAGCGCCTGGGGCTGGCGAAGGGCCAGCATGCGGACCACCTGTGCGTCAATATCCGCTTCCAGATCGTCCAGACGCTTATCCTGTTCAATGACATTGGCCGCGAGCTGCTCATCCCGCCTGGACATGGCAGAAATGGAGTCTGCCAGTTGCCGTTCGGCCAGGCCTGCCATTTCTGATATGGTACTGACCAGGTGATTTAGATCGTCATCGAACGATTTGACTATGTGTCCCGACACCATGTGGTCGTCTCCCTTTGGTCTGACAGGATTAGCCGATCCGCCCGGTAATATAGGCCTGGGTGCGGCTATCCCGCGGGTTGGTGAATATCTGTTCGGTGGCCCCTGTTTCGACCAGTTCGCCCAGATGAAAAAACGCTGTCCGCTGTGACACGCGGGCAGCCTGCTGCATGGAATGGGTGACAATCACTATTGTGAAATTGTCACGTAACTCGTCAATTAATTCTTCGATTCTGGCGGTGGCAATCGGATCCAGCGCTGAGCACGGCTCGTCCATCAAAATCATCTCGGGCCTGACGGCAATGGCGCGGGCGATGCACAGGCGCTGCTGTTGCCCGCCGGAAAGGCTGGTGCCCGGCGCATCAAGGCGGTCATTAACTTCGTTGATAAGACCGGCGCGGGTCAGGCTATCGATGACTATGTCATCCAGCTGTTTTTTATTGGCGGCCATTCCATGAATGCGCGGGCCATAGGCGACATTTTCATAAATGCTTTTAGGAAAAGGGTTGGGTTTTTGAAACACCATTCCGACCCGGGCGCGCAATTGCACCACGTCCTGTTCTTTACTGTAAATATCAGCGCCATCTATGGTGATACTGCCTTCGACCCGGCATCCGTCAATGATATCGTTCATGCGATTGAGGCAACGCAGGAATGTGGATTTGCCACAGCCCGATGGGCCTATCAGCGCGGTCACGTGATTTTCCGGAATATCCAGATTTATCCCCGACAGCGCCTGCTTTTCGCCATAAAATACATTGACCGCGCGCGCCAGCGCCTTCACGTGCAGATTTATCCGGGATTCGGGCATTTTCATAGCCTGGATCATTTTGGGTTCTTTGACACCGTCACCATTTCTGCTCAAACCGCCGGCGCAGAATTACCGCAAGCAAATTCATCATAACCAGGAAAGTCAGAAGCACCATGATTCCGGCCGCCAGCTTTTCTACAAAGGCCTGCTCGGGACTATCGGCCCACAGATATATCTGCACGGGCAACACCGTTGCCGGTTCCATTATTCCCTGCGGCACGTCGGCAATAAACGCCACCATGCCAATCATCAGCAGAGGCGCCGATTCACCCAGCGCGCGCGCCATGCCCAGAATGGCGCCGGTCATCATGCCGGGGGAGGCCAGCGGCACGACATGATGCAATGCAGTCTGCATCGGCGACGCGCCGATGGCCAGCGCGGCCTCGCGAATTGAGGGCGGCACGGCCATAATCGCGGCGCGCGCTGCGATGATGATGGTTGGCAGGGTCATCAGGGCCAGCACGATTCCTCCCACCAGGGGGGCGGATCGCGGCAAGCCGAAAAAATTCAGAAATACGGCCAGCCCGAGCAATCCAAATACAATTGAAGGCACCGCCGCCAGATTGCTGATATTCACCTCGATCATATCGGTAATGCGGTTTTTGGGAGCAAATTCCTGCAAATATAGCGCCGCCATTATCCCGATGGGGAAGGACAGGACCAGAGTCACCAGAAGCGTATAGAAGGATCCTTTCGCCGCACCCAGGATTCCCGCGATCTCAGGTTCCCGGGAATCGCCATTCGTGAAAAATGCGGCATTGAAACGCAGATTGGTTAGGCCGCGCGCCACAATCTCATGGACCCATTGCATTTGCAGGTCGTTTAGCTGGCGCTCGTTTTCCGGCGCATTGGGACGGATCTTTCCTTTGATGAATTGATCCACATCGTCCGACGCCAGCAACCATAAACTATCCCTGGATCCGATCAGTGCGGGATTGGCGGTGATCTGTTCACGCAGACTGTCTGACGCCCCAAGGCTGACCAGTGAAAAAAGCTGGCGTTGTTCGTTTCGCTTGGTAACGGATGGAAACATTTCCCGCAGGGAGAATTTGACGACTGCCGGATAATTCGCCTGGCGCAGGGTGTCTGGATCTGTTTTTCCATCCGGTGTCAGGATTTTCGGATCGAAAAATATATCCAGTTTAATATAGGTCTGGCGAAAGGCGCTATGGCCAAGGACTACCGTGCTGACCAGGATGGCGCCGAGAAACAATAGCCCCAGTATGGTTGCTGAAATCCCATACCATCTAAAACGGCGCTCGGCCCGGTAGCGGCGGCGCAGGCGCGCTTTATCCGCCATTGTCGAGGGGCGGGCGGTGCTATCAGTCATATTTTTCACGATATTTCTTTACCACCCGGAGCGCGGTGATATTGAGGCACAGGGTCACCACGAACAGCACCAGCCCAAGCGCGAAGGCTGCCAGTGTTTTGGGACTGTCAAATTCCTGATCACCGGTTAGCAGTCCCACAATCTGCACGGTTATTGTAGTGACGGCAGCAAAGGGGTTGGCGGTCAGATTGGCGGAAAGTCCAGCAGCCATCACGACGATCATGGTTTCGCCAATGGCGCGTGAGGCCGCGAGCAGCATGGCGGATACGATCCCCGGAAGGGCCGCGGGAAGCACCACATTGCGGATAGTTTCCGACTGTGTGGCGCCAAGACTCAAGGAGGCTTCACGCAGCGACCCGGGGACGGATGCGATCACGTCGTCTGATAACGACGAGACTATGGGAATAATCATCACGCCCATTACCGCGCCGGCCGCGAGCGCGCTTTCGGAGGATATTCCAACGCCCAGAAATCCGCCGGCGTCACGCAGGCTAGGGGCAACGATCAGCGCAGCAAAGAAGCCGTAAATCACGGTAGGCACACCCGCCAGAATTTCAAGCAGCGGCTTTACCACATCGCGTATGTGTTTGGTGGCGTATTCGGCCAAAAATATTGCGGAAAACAGTCCGATGGGACCCGCAGTCAGCAGAGCAATCACGCTGATTAGCAAGGTGCCGGTAAACAGGGGGACAGCGCCGAAGCTGCCAGAAGATCCAATCTGATCGGCGCGTAACGCGGTCTGCGGATGCCATTCCAGTCCAAACAGGAATTCAGTGAGCGAAACCTGGTGAAAAAACTGGAGGGATTCAAAAAGCAGGGACAGGATGATGCCAACTGTCGTCGCAATTGCAAGCGCCGAACTTAAGACCAGCAAGCCGTAAACCGGCTGCTCCCACAAGGCGCGCCACCAGCGCCTTCGGGCAAAGCCCTGGTCGGAGAATACAGCGGACGCAGGCCCCCAGTCCTTAACAAGGACTGGATAGGCCCGCTGCACCTGATCAGAGTTTGGCATTCGCCGCAGCTTCACTATGCATTTTGGACCGTGCATCGTCGGGCAGGGGAATTAGCCCCTTTTCAGCAAGATATCCATCAGGGCCCCACGCCATTTCGCTGATGAATTCAGCAATAAAGGGTTTCAGCCCTGAAACGGTGTCGAGATGATTCGCCTTTATATATATGAACAGCGGGCGGGATATCTTATAGGCGCCCGCCGCGATCATGTCGAAATCAGGCACGACATTTTCAACGAAACTGCCCTGAACTTTATCCGTGTTCCGTTCGAGAAAGCTGTAACCAAACACGCCGATGGCATTCGGGTTGGCAACCAGCTTCTGAATGATCAGGTTGTCATTTTCACCTGCGTCTATCCAGGCGCCGTCCTCGCGAAGCGTGTCGCATATTTTCTTGAATTGCGGGTCAAAGGTCCCCTTTAGCGATTTCACCCAGGGAAAGGACTGACACCCCCCCTCCATTGCCAGTTCGACAAAGGCGTCGCGTGTGCCGGAGGTTGGCGGCGGCCCCATGACCTCGATTTGCACGTCCGGCAGGCTGGGGTTCACATCTTTCCATGTTTTGTTGGGGTTGGGGATGGTCTTGCCTTCTCCCGAAGGCAATTCTTTCGCCAGCGCATTGAAGATATCCAGCAGGCTAAGCTTCATTTGTGTCGCGGATTTGGAATTTGCCAATACGATACCGTCATAGCCAATCTTGATTTCAATAAGAGGGCCGGCGCCATTGTTGGCGCACAGATCGACTTCGGAGGTTTTGATCTGGCGGGAAGCGTTGGACACATCTGGCGTATTCTCGCCGCCGCCTGAACAGAACAGCTTGAAACCGCCTCCCGTGCCGGTGCTTTCCACAATTGGCGTTTTCCCCCCCGATAGCTTGCCGACCTGCTCCGCCACGGCTGTCGCAAATGGAAATAAAGTGGACGAACCCACCGCCTGCACCTGGTCGCGCGCCTGCGCCGCGCCTGTCATGGCCCCCGCCATAAGAACGGATAATGCGATTTGTTTCTTAATCATCTCAGGACACTCTCCCACTATTGCTTCTGGCCGGAACGCCCTCGCGCCAGCCCCCGGGGATTGTTTAAACTCTGTTAAAAACACATATATGAATAATAGGTTACAATTATGTGACAGTCCCCGTCCCCCCGGGCGTCCCGGTCTGGAAAAGAGCCAGATAAACGCTGAAAACAGTCCCCTTTTCAGGGTTGCTTTCAATGATCAGGCGGCCGCGGTGACGGTTGATGATGTGCTTTACGATGGCCAGGCCCAGACCCGTTCCTCCAATGTCGCGCGAACGCGCCTTGTCAACGCGGTAAAAGCGTTCGGTCAGGCGCGGTATATGTTCCGCGGCGATCGGTTCGCCCTCATTGTGCACACAGATGCGCAGTCCCGCACCGCCCGTTTCCGGAATCCGCTCTATCGTCTGCACGGTGATTTTTACCGGCTTTCCAGGCGGCCCATATTTCAGCGCATTATCCAGAAGGTTATGAAAAACCTCATGGAGCTGGTCATGATCGCCCGCAGCCCGCGGCAGGTTCGCCGGCAGGTGCAATTTGATATCAATTCCCAGTTTTGCCGCGCGGGGGCCCAGGGCCTCCACCAGGGCGGTCAGTAATTCCTCCATATCAACCCGGCCGCGGGGGCGGATATGTTCATTGGCCTCCACCCGGGACAGTGACAGCAGATCATCGATAAGCCGCGCCATGCGTTTGGCCTCGCCCTCCATGATATCCAGAAAGCGCACCCTGGCTGCCACATCCTCCCGGGCGGGACCTTTCAGGGTTTCGATAAACCCGGCCAGCGCGGCCAGAGGCGAGCGCAGCTCGTGGCTGACATTGGCGACAAAATCCGCCCGCATCTGTTCCACCTGATAGGAGGCGGTGACGTCAAGCAGCACGATGGCGGCGCGCACCTCCGAATGCGGGTCCGGCGTAACCGGCATGGCGTGCAATTCAAAATGCCGCGTGACCGGTGTTTGCAGCACGATTTGCGCGTGTACGGCGTGGCTATCCGCCAGAACCGTGCTGGCCGCATCCAGCGCAGCCGGATGCCGCAGCGACTGCGCCAGATCATGGCCCACTATGCGCAGCCCGAAAATTTCATGTGCGGCCCTGTTCGCATCCAGAACGCTGCGCCGTCCATCAAGCAGAAAAACCGGAGCAGGGAAGGCGTCCAGAATGGCCCGGGGCAGCAGGCTCTCGCCCGGCGCCTCGATCGGCGGCACACTTGGACGGGTGTCATGCGGCCAGCCAAAAAGGCGTCTGCCCAGTCTTGTAACGCGCGAGCTGAATGGCAAATGCTTTACCTCTATATCCGGGGGCATGATAGAATAACGTGCTTTCGCTGGTCTATTCTATCCGAATCGAAAATTTTTGAAATGAATCGAACGCCACCGAAATTAATACCCGTTGCCGGCCCCAGCATCACGGCGCGCGAAGTTGAATATGTGCGCGACGCCGCCCAGAATGCCTGGGGAGAAAACGTCAATCTCTATCATGCACGGTTTGAGGCGGCCTTTGCACAGGCGGTCGGCCGGAAATATGCGATGGCGCTGCCCTCCGCCACCGCGGGGCTGCATCTGGCCCTGGCCGGACTTGGCGTTGGCGCGGGCGATGAAGTCATTGTGCCGGACGTGACCTGGATCGCCACCGCAGCGCCGGTCAGCTATGTTGGCGCCACACCGGTATTCGCTGATATGGATGCCGTGAGCTGGTGCGTTACCGCGGAATCAATCGCCGCCTGCATTACGCCCCGCACCCGCGCCATTATCATTGTCGATCTCTATGGCGCCATACCGCCGATGGACGAGCTGCTGGCGCTGGCGGCGCGGCACAAAATTCCTGTGATCGAGGATGCGGCGGAGGCGGCAGGGTCAACGTATCGCGGCCGGCGGGCCGGCGGTTTTGGCCATGCCAGTGTGTTCAGCTTTCACGGCTCAAAAACCCTCACCACTGGTGAAGGCGGGATGCTGTTGACAGATGACGGCGCTTTTTTTGCGCGCTGCCAGTTTTTGCGTGATCATGGCCGCGCGCCCGGCGATGTGTCGTTCCGCAGTTCCGAGGTAGCTTTCAAATATAAAATGTCGGCGATGCAGGCGGCGATGGGCCTGGCCCAGATCGAAAGACTGCCCGAGCTTTTCCTGCGCAAGCGGGAAATTTTCGGATGGTATCGGGAACTTCTGGCCGATGTGCGGGGCGTTACGCTGAACGGCGAGGCGGAAGGGGTGCGGAATTCCTACTGGATGGTGACGGCAATACTGCCGCCGCAATTCCGCATGGACAAGCCCGCATTGATGGCGGCGTTCCGGGAGCATGGCGTCGCCACCCGGCCGATGTTTGATCCGCTCAGCGATATTCCAGCTTTTTCCAGCACGCCACAGGCGGCCCTGGCGCGGGCGCGCAACCATGTGTCCTATGCGATCGCGCCGCGCGGGATCAATCTGCCAAGCGGCTTTAATCTGACGCATGAGGATGTGGCGCGGGTATGCACGGCGCTGAAGGAAATCCTGTTGAGGAATGGCTAGAGCAACACGCGATCAAATAGAACCATGCGGTTCAATTTGATCAAGTAAAGTTGCTCTATTTATAACACTGCTCTAGCCTGCCTTGCGGCACAGGGCCAGACGGATGGGGCTGAAATTTCCCATGGGCGGTAAGTGCACCGCGAGGCGGTGGATGTCGTGATCATAGTCCGGTTCCACCCCCTGCATGTGGCACATGGCGGAATAGATGACGCGGGTGGCGTAATAATAGGCGCTGGAAAATTCCTGAACTTCGACGCTGCTGAAATGCGCCGCCGTCTGTTTGCGGAATTCCGCCTCACGAAAAAAATGATTATGCCAGCGGATAGGAATTTCCAGCAGGCCCATGGCGGCGCGCGCTGTATTCATCGCGTCCTGGCCTTCGTGAAAGTTCTCAATCGCCAGATACACGCCGCCAAGTTTCAGGCATAGGGCGATGCGGGAGATGGCGGCGTATTGCGCGCCGTCTGTTTCCAGATTGATCAGGCTGCGGCCCGTCATCGCCAGATCAAGTGTGCCTGTGCCGGTACTGGCGACGGGGTCGTTGAGGTCGCCGGTTATGAAGCGCACCCGGCCGTTCAGGCCGCCAGCCCGCGTCAGTTCCACCTGCGCCGTTTCGATCATTTGCGGTGCATAATCAAAGCCCAGAAAATGAAACTCCGGAAACTGCCGGGCCAATTGCAATATGGTATGACCATCGCCGCAGCCCATGTCGGCGATATGCGCATCCGGCGGCAGGTGCAGCTTTTCGATAACGCCAATCAGACTGGCCACTTCCAGCCGCCGCAGCCAGATGTCCTGCGTGGTAGCCGTCAAGCTGCCGCTGTTTTCACCGGCGCGCTGATTCCAGTAGTCTCTGATGCGTTCGCTCATGGCCTGCAGGTAACTTGAGGGAGGGCTATTGCTTTAGCCTGTGACGTATACGCAGGCAATGATAAATGGCATCCTGATGATGAAGATCCACCCCGAATCGGAATTACCCATAATCCATGCCGGACACGCGGCCTGTTATCTCTATCGGCATGCCGGTCTATAATGGCGGGGCGCATCTTGCAGAGGCGCTCGAGTCCCTGCTGGCGCAGACCTTTCGCAACTTTGAAATCATTCTTTCCGATAATTGCTCGACGGACGCAACACCTGGGATAATAGCGGATTATGCGGCCCGCGATGGCCGCATCCACGCCGTGAGGCAGAGAGAAAATATTGGCGGCCTGCCCAATTTCCGCTTTGTGCTGGAAGCGGCGAACGGTGAATATTTCATGTGGGCGGCCTATGACGACTGGCATGATCCAAACTATCTTGCCGCGCTGCATGGCGCGCTTGCGGATAATCCGGCGTTGCAGATGGCGGCGCCGCGTATTGTCCGTATACGCGTGGATGGCAGTGTTGCGGGTGTGTCGGAAGTGCCGCCGATGCCTGGCGCAGCGCGCATCCGCCGGGTAATGGCTATGCTGTCCGCCAGTGCGGGAGGCATGTTTTATGGCCTTTACCGGCGGGAGGCGATCCGTTCGGCGTTTGACCGGGCCGAGCGGGATTTTCCCTATGTCTGGGCGGCGGATCATCTCACCATGCTGCCTTTTTTTGTCAATGACCGGGCCATTGGCGTGCCGCAAACCAGCTTTTATAATCGGGAAACCGGGCTTTCCGAGGGACGCTACCGGCCCCGGACGGCCCGGGAGTCCTGGGCGTTTCTAGCCGCCTTCCTGAGGTTTTACGTGCATGACGTCCTGCAAAGCCGCCTGACTTTGTGGGAAAAAGTCATTTGTCTTGCCTATCTTCCGGTCTATTGCCATAGCAAGGCGGTCAAATGGCGGCGTCTTCTTCCGCGCGGATTGGCCAGGGGCGGCGGGGTTGCCGGCAAAGGGACGGGCTGAATGCCGGTTATCGACAGAATTTTCAAGGCGGTGGGCTTTACACGCCGCCGTGACATATTGCCGGAGCATGTATCTGTCGGACGATACAGTTACGGCGTCACGCGCCATAGTTTTGTACGCCCCAGCGCGCTGGCGCCGTGCAGTATTGGCGCTTTCTGCGCCATCGGACCGGAGGTCCTGATTTATGGGCAGGCCGAGCATCCGCTGGACCGCCCTTCCAGCTATCCGTTCCGTTCGCCCCATTTTATGGCCGACGCCCCGCCGGCCGAGCCGGTGACGCGCGGGCCGGTGCGCATTGGCAATGATGTGTGGATCGGCAGCCGTGCGATCATTCTCTCTGGCGTGACTATCGGGGATGGCGCGGTCATCGGCGCGGGTGCGGTGGTGACGCGCGATGTGCCCGCCTATGGCGTTGCGGCCGGAAACCCCGCGCGTGTGTTGCGGCTGCGTTTCCCGCCCGAAATGGTCGCGCGCATGCTGGAAATCCGCTGGTGGGACTGGCCGGATGAAAAAATCCGGCAATTTGAACCCCTCTTATATGGCGATATGAATGAATTTTTGAAAGCAGCCGGGAACGCGCATGGCTGAGCGTCGCGGTCCCATGCGGCTGTTATTCCTCATCAACGACGCGCGTTTTTTCGTTACCCATATATTGCCTCTGGCGCGGGCGGCGGTGACGGCAGGCTATGACACCCATGTGGCCCTGCCATTTGAGGGCGCGGCGCTGGATATGTCGGATGCGCTTTCTGCCATCCGGGCTTGCGGGGCGCAACTGCATGATCTGCCAATCCGGCGCGGCGGCATGGCCTGGATGGGGGAACTGGCGGCGCTCTCGGCTATTCTGCGGCTTATGGCGCATTTGCGGCCAGATATTTTGCACGCCATTACTATCAAGCCGGTTCTATATGGCGGCCTTGCGGCGCGGCTGCTGCGGACGCCACGCGTTATATTTTTTATTACCGGATTGGGACATGTATTTATTGCACAGGGCTTCCGGGCGGCACTTGTACGCCGGCTGGTTATGCGGGCGTACCGCATGGTTCTGCGTAACCGGCGGGGGCTGACGGTGTTTGAAAATGAGGAAGATAGCAGCCTGTTTACGGCCGCACACCTTGTGCAGCGGGACCATACCATCCTGATCCGGGGCTGCGGCGTGGACAGCGCAGTATTTTATCCCGCCACTATTGCTCCGCCCGAACCGCCGGTCGTTCTACTGCCTGCGCGGCTGCAGCACGAAAAGGGGGTGCGGGAATTTGTCGCCGCCGCGCAATTGCTGCGCACCGCCGGTGTGAAGGTACGCATGGCGATGGTGGGCTATGCGGATTTTGACCGGCCCGGCGGCGTCGGCGAGGATGAATTACGCGGCTGGTGCGAGAATGGCCTCGTGGAATGGTGGGGCCATTCCACCACAATGCCCGACACGTTGCGTCAGGCGCATATTGTCTGCCTTCCAAGCTATCGCGAAGGCTTTCCCAAAACCCTGATCGAGGCGGCGGCGACCGGCCTGCCTGTGGTGACCTGCGATGTGCCCGGATGCCGGGATGCTGTTCGCCCCGGTGAAACCGGGCTGCTGGCGCCGCCCCGCAATGCCGCGGCCCTTGCCGATGCGATTGCGCGTTTGCTTGATGATCCCGCACTGCGCGCATCCATGGGTATCCGGGGGCGTGATATGGCGGTAAAGGAACATTCGCTGGAGCGGTTTGTGAACGCAAATCTGGCGCTGTATGCGCGCCCGCCCGCATGAACGCGTTGTGGCCACTCGCTCTCATTGTCTTTCTTGGCGGGCCGCTTGCCTTTGCATTGGCGCGGATCGCCGTCCGGCTGCAACAGGACCTGCCGCTGGCGGCGCTGGCCAGTCTTTTGATTTTCTGGCACCTGCTCGCGCTATGGCAGGGGGAGGCGCTGTTGGCCAGTGCAGTGATGCTGCTGATCGGCGTCAGCGCCCTGCTCACAATGTCGCGATGGCTGCAAAAAGAAGGCGTTGCGGGCGGGACAATCAAATGGGGATTACCAGCGCTGGCGCTGACCGGGCTGGCGGTTGCCATGGGCCTTCCGGTATTGAACCTTGATCAGGCGGTTCTGTTTCTCTTCGGCTTTGGGGTGGCGGGCGCTTCGGCCGTATGCGCCGCTTTCTGGGCGCGGCATCCTGTATCGATAGGTAAAACAGGGCTTCCTGCGCTCGGGCTGATGGGGGCATGGCTGATCGCGCGCATGGCTGCCTCCGTGATTGCCGCTCTGGAATGATTCATGCTATTCCGGCTGCATCATGACCCTGATTCCCATTAGACGCGCCCTGCTATCCGTTTCAGATAAAGCCGGGCTGATTGAATTCGCGGCTGCGCTCGCGGGTTATGGCATAGAAATACTCTCTACTGGCGGCACGGCCAGGGCCCTGCGGGATGCAAAGGTGCAGGTGCGCGACGTATCTGACTTCACCGGATTCCCGGAAATGATGGACGGCCGGATTAAAACCCTGCATCCCAAAGTGCATGGCGGCTTGCTGGCCTTGCGTGAAGACCCCGCCCATAAAGCGGCGATGCAGACGCATGGCATTGGCGCCATCGATCTGCTGGTGGTGAACCTGTATCCCTTTGCAGCGACGGTGGCGGCGGGTGCGGGTTTTGCCGAATGCATCGAGAATATCGATATTGGCGGCCCCGCCATGATACGTTCGGCGGCGAAAAATCATGCCTTCGTCACCGTGGCGGTGGATACGCAAGATTATACCGCGATCCTGGCCGAACTGGCGGTAAATCAGGTGGCAACCAGCCATGATCTTCGCAAGCGCCAGGCCGCAAAGGCGTTTGCCTATACAGCGGCCTATGATGCCGCGATCGGTGAATGGCTGGCCGGCCAGACCGGCGAAGAATTTCCGGCCCGTATTACCCTTGCCGGCCGCCTTCAGCAAACCTTGCGTTATGGCGAAAATCCGCATCAGAGAGCGGCGTTTTATAGCAGCGGCGATGGGCGGGCGGGCGTCGCCACTGCCACGCAGGTTCAGGGCAAAGAGCTTTCCTATAATAATCTGAACGATACGGATGCGGCCTTTGAACTGGTGGCGGAGTTTGAGACGCCTGCTGTCGCGATCATCAAGCACGCCAATCCGTGCGGTGTGGCGTCCGGCGCGGATTTGCACGCCGCCTATCTGCGGGCGCTGGCCTGCGATCCGGTCAGCGCGTTTGGCGGCATCATTGCCTGTAACCGCAAGCTGGATGCGTCGGCGGCAGAAGAAATGGTGAAGATTTTTACCGAGGTAATCATTGCGCCGGACGCCGATCAGGCGGCCCGAGACATCATTGCGGCGAAAAAAAATCTGCGCCTTTTGCTGACCGGGGGGCTGCCGGATCCTCTGGCGGCGGGCCGCACCATCAAATCCGTATCGGGTGGTTATCTGGTGCAGAGCCGTGACAATGGCCGCGTTACCGTCGCTGATCTGCAAATCGTCAGCAAACGCGCGCCCAGCGATCAGGAAGTGGCGGACATGCTGTTCGCCTTCAAGGTCTGCAAGCATGTGAAATCGAACGCCGTCGTCTATGTGAAGGACGGCGCCACGGTGGGCATTGGCGCGGGCCAGATGAACCGGCTGGACAGTGCGCGTATTGCCGCGCGCAAGGCTGAAGATGTGGCATCGATCGAAGGCCTGAGCGCCCCGCGAACGCGGGGCTGTGTGGTCGCCTCGGACGCCTTTTTTCCGTTTGCGGACGGGTTGCTGGCGGCTGCCGAGGCAGGGGCCACTGCGGTTATTCAGCCGGGCGGCTCCATCCGCGACGCAGAGGTTATCGCCGCCGCCGATGCGGCCGGGCTGGCCATGGTGTTTACGCAAATGCGGCATTTCCGGCATTAAGTCCGGCGCTATGGTTAATCGGTAAGTCACGATAATTTATGTGACGCCGGTCACTTGGCGAATGAGGCCAGCATCACCATCTCTCATCTGTGACTTCGAATTGAAGACCCCCTCTTTCAGCTTGAAGGACACGCCTCCTGGTCCGTGCCTCGGACTCTGAGTGATCAGAACCACTTTCCCCATGCGCGAGCATGGGGTTTTTTTGGCGAAAAGAGATCGAGGGCGTTTTATCGCGTCGGTACGGGAGTTTCCCCGCGATAGTCGTAAAAGCCGCGCTGGGTCTTTTGGCCCAGCCAGCCAGCCTCGACATATTTCACCAGCAGCGGGCAGGGGCGGTATTTACTATCGGCCAGTCCATCATGCAGCACCTGCATGACCGATAGGCAGGTGTCGAGACCGATGAAATCAGCCAGTTGCAGGGGGCCCATGGGATGATTGGCGC
>SHWM01000048.1 GCA_009693835.1 Alphaproteobacteria bacterium | reverse complement strand
TGCCGATGCCCTGTTGGTCCACGCCGATCACCAGAACCGGAAGATTATACCGGTCCTTCAGGCGGCTCGCGGCAATGCCGATCACACCCGGGTGCCAGCCCTTCGCCGACACCAGAATAAGCGGTTCATTGACGTTGCGGCCTTCGGCCTGTGTGGCCGCCGCCTCCAGCACCAGGGCTTCTATCGCCTGGCGCTCACGGTTCAGCACATCAAGCTCCGCCGCGATAGCCGCGACTTCCTCCCTGTCGTCACTGGACAACAGCCGCGCGCCCAGATCTGACTTGCCTATCCGCCCGCCCGCATTAATGCGCGGGCCAAACACAAAGCCCGCGTGATAGGCAGTGGGGTCGATATCTATCCCAGCCACTTCCGCCAGAGCCGACAGGCCCGGATTGAGGCGGCGCGCCATCACCTTTAACCCCTGCGTCACCAGCACCCGGTTCACCCCGGTTAGGGGGGCAACATCGCAGATGGTTCCCAGCGCCACCAGATCCAGCCATTGCATCAGATTAGGTTCTCGGATTTCCCGCCGGGCATACCATCCCTCCGTGCGCAACCTCCGGTTCAACGCCACTAGCAGCAAAAACGCGACGCCCACCGCCGCCAATTGTCCGTGTCCGGAGGTGTCATCAAGACGGTTGGGATTGATAATGGCAAACGCGTCTGGCAGGCCCGCTTCCGCCTGGTGATGGTCGACCACGATAATATCCATCCCCAGACGGGCGCCAACTGAGAGCGCCTGATAGGCCAGCGTGCCGCAATCGACGGTGATCACGAGGCGCGCCCCCCGCCCGGCAAGCGCGGCCAGCGCCTCTGCATTCGGGCCATAGCCTTCTTTTAGGCGATCGGGAATATAAAGCATCATCGGCACGCCGATGGATGACAGAAATCGCCGGATCATCGCGGCGGACGTGGCGCCGTCCACGTCGTAATCGCCAAACACCGCAATCTTTTCGTTTTGCATCACCGCCTGGGCCAACCGCCCCGCCGCACGCTCCATATCCATCAGGCAGGCGGGATCCGGCAGGTCATTTTGCAGGCTGGGATACAGAAAACTTTCCGCGCCGCCGACGGCAACGCCACGCCCTGCGAGCACACGGCCCACTATTTCCGGCACATCGTGGCGTTGTGATATGGCCAGCGCGGTGCGTTCCTCACAGGCGCGCAAACGCCAGCACCGGCCATTTAACGACCGCCCTACCCCCAGCAAGGGTGGCGGCAGATTCATTTATACGAATTTACTTTCATCCAGGTGCCGCGCGCTGATCCAGCGGACCGTGCCGCTGGCGGAACGCATCACGACGGTATGGGTGCTGACAGCGCCATTTTTCTCGCGGTGAATGCCTTTCAGCATCGAGCCGTCCGTCACCCCGGTCGCGGAGAAAATGACGTCGCCCATCGCCATCTCTTCCAGAACATATTTATGATTGAGGTCTTTTACCCCCATTTTACGGGCGCGTTCGCGCTGTTCGTCATTGGAGAATACCAGCCTGCCCTGCATCTGGCCGCCAATGCAGCGCAGCGCCGCCGCCGCCAGAACGCCCTCCGGCGCGCCACCCGTGCCAATATAGATGTCAATGCCGGTGTCCGCCTGTGTGGTGGCGATCACCCCCGCCACGTCACCATCAGGTATAAGCTGGATGCGTGCGCCAACACTGCGGATGCTTTTAATGATTTCCGCGTGACGCGGGCGGTCCAGGACGCAGGCTGTTATCTCGTGGACCGGTACCCCCTTGGCGGCCGCAAGCGCGCGGATATTATCCGCCGGGCTTTTGTCGAGATCAACGACCCCCTTTTTATAGCCGGTGCCAATTGCCAGCTTATCCATATAGACATCCGGTGCGTTGAGCAGGTTGCCCTTTTCCGCAAAGGCCACTACCGCCAGTGCATTCGGCATCGCCTTGGCAGTGATTGTGGTCCCCTCCAGCGGATCAAGTGCGATGTCCAGCTCCGGACCTATTCCTGAACCGACCTTTTCGCCGATATACAGCATAGGGGCTTCGTCACGCTCCCCTTCCCCGATCACGATGACTCCGCGCATGTCCAGCTTGTTAAGCGCCGTCCGCATGGCGTCGACCGCAGCCTGGTCGGCCGCTTTTTCATCACCACAGCCTATCAGACGCGACGCGGCGATGGCGGCGGCCTCTGTTACGCGCGCAATTTCCATGCTGAACACCCGGTCCAGAACGGGTTTTGTCGGTGCCATTTGCGTTCTCCCCAGCCTTTTGATGAATATATCATACTTTTTCGATGCGAATGCGCACAGGCGTTTCCACGACCTGCTTCAACCCCTTTAGCCGGGTCAGCACCTGATTCATGCGCGCCTCTTCCGTGTCATGCGTGATCAGAACGACAGGAACCCCGGCCCCCGGTGCGCGGCCGCGCTGAATGATACTGTCAATGGAAACGCCATGCTCCGCCATGATGGCGGTGATGCCCGCCATCACGCCCGGCTGGTCCAGCACGGTAAGCCGCAAATAATAAGCCCCCTGATGCAATTCCATCGGGCTGGCCCGCGCATGCTCCAGCTGGCTGGACGGCGCCGCGAAGGGCGGCAATATCTGATTGCGCGCAATATCGACAATATCCGCAATAACGGCGGAGGCGGTGGGACCCGCACCCGCGCCCGGCCCTTCAAAGACGCTTTGACCGGCGTAATTGCCGACCGTCACCACTGCATTCGTCACACCACCTACTTCTGAGATGGGCGACCCCAGCGGGGTCATGCAGGGATGCACCCGCTGTTCAATCCCGTGCGCTGTACGCCGCGCAAGGCCAAGCAGTTTGATGCGATAACCAAATTCTCTCGCGAATTGTATGTCCATTGCGCCGACATGGCGGATGCCTTCGATATAGACCGCAGACATGTCCACATGCGCGCCATAGGCCAGGCTGGCCAGAATGCTCAGCTTGTGCGCCGTATCGATGCCATCCACATCAAAGCTGGGATCGGCCTCCGCATAACCAAGGTCCTGCGCTTCCGAAAGAACCGTCTCGAAATCCGCGCCCGTGTCCTCCATCTTGGTCAGAATATAATTGCAGGTACCATTCAGAATGCCATAGACGCGCTCAAACCTGTTCGCGGCCAGCCCCTCGCGGATGGCCTTTATGACCGGAATGCCGCCGCCCACCGCGGCTTCGTAACACAGGGCGCGGTCAGCTTTTTCAGCACGCGCCGCCAGCTGGCTGCCATGCAGCGCAAGCAGCGCCTTGTTGGCGGTCACCACATGCTTGCCGGCGTCCAGCGCCGATTCTACAAGCTGACGGGCGACCCCTTCCGCGCCGCCGATCAGTTCGATGACAACATCGACCTCCGAGGATTTGGCCAGATCGCGAGCATCGTCGCACCAGATAACATTGGATGGCAGCGCCACCCCCCGATTTTTGTTGCGGTTGCGTGACGACACGGCCGTCACCCGCAAGTCCCGGCCACAGCGTTGGCGCAACAGTTCCTGCTGCTCCTCCAGAAGGATCAGCACCCCGGCCCCTACCGTGCCGAGCCCCGCAATCCCCAGGCGTAAGGGTTCACGCACCGCGCCCTGTCCCCGTCACAAGGAGGCCGCTTTGCGCGGATCGGGGGGATTGGACAGGAACGATTCGGCGTCGGCCAGAAAACGTCTGACACTGCGGGCCGCCTGCCGGATCCTCTGCTCATTTTCGACCAGCCCGATACGCACATGCCCATCGCCATATTCGCCAAAGCCCAGCCCGGGGGCCACCGCCACATCGGCGTGCTGTAACAGCAGCTTGGAAAACTCCAGCGACCCTATTGACCTGAACGGTTCCGGAATAGGCGCCCAGGCGAACATGCTGGCGGGCGGCACTGGAATATCCCATCCGGCGCGCCCCCAACTCTCGATCAGCACGTCGCGGCGGGCCTTATAAATGTTGCGTATTTCCGCGACGCAATCCTGCGGCCCGTTCAGCGCGGCGGTGGCCGCCACCTGAATGGGTGTAAACGCACCATAATCCAGATAGGACTTTATGCGTGTCAGGGCCCCGATCAAATGCCGGTTGCCCGCCGCAAAGCCCATCCGCCATCCAGGCATCGCATACGTCTTGCTCAGGGAAGTGAATTCGACAGCCACTTCCTTCGCGCCAGGAATTTGCAGGATGGACGGCGGCGGATTGCCGTCAAAATATATCTCGGCATAGGCAATATCCGACAGAACAATGATTTCGTGCTTGCGCGCGAAAGCCACCACCTCTTCATAAAACGCCAGATCGGTAACCTGCGCGGTCGGATTTGAGGGAAAATTGACGATCAGCGCCTTTGGCGGCGGCACCGAATGGCGCACCGCGCGGGTCAGACTGTCCATGAATTCACGCTGCGATGCGACCGCGGGAATATGCCGTATCGCCGCGCCTGCAATAATGAACCCATAGGGATGGATCGGATAGGAGGGATTTGGCACCAGAATCTGATCGCCAGGCGACGTGATCGCCATGGCCAGATTGGCGAGCCCCTCCTTGGAGCCAAGTGTGGCGATGATTTCGGTTTCAGGATCCAGATCAACCCCAAAGCGCCGTGCGTAATAGCCAGCCTGCGCCCGGCGCAAACCGGGAATCCCGCGTGAGGTCGAATAGCGATTGGTGCGGGGCTTTTGCACGTTCTCGATCAACTTGTCGACAATATGCTTGGGTGTCGGCATATCCGGGTTGCCCATGCCCAGGTCTATGATGTCCTTGCCCGCGGCCCGTGCCTGCGCCTTCAGCCGGTTGACCGATTCGAATACATAAGGCGGCAGACGCTTGATGCGGTGAAATTCAAAGTCCATGGTTTTGCATATCTCAATGATTTACATACTATATAGGCCTATTCCAGAAACAGGTCCACCCGCCGAGCAGCCGCCTCTGAATCCCTGACCCCCACTGCATGGGGTGGCAGGCTATCGCCGACTGCTTCAATGACGATCCCGGCCGCGTCGATGCCCTGGCGGGTCAACTCATCCGCGACCGATGTGGCCCGGGCCTGGGAAACCTCCCAATTAGCCAGCAGGCGCTCTCTTTCCGACAGGCTGGAGGCGGTGCTGGACGCATGCCCCACGACCCGGATACGGGAAAAACCACCCCGCGCGGATTGGGCCACCTGGGCAATGATACGCCGGTCGTTGCTGGAAAGACTGAAAGAACCGGAGGCGAAGGGAATGCTGACATAGGCTGGCCCCCCGCGCCCGACAGCGGCGGGTGCCAACGGCACACCGGAAGGAATGCCAGCCGCAGTCTGACGCAGGGTCTCCTGATAGCGTTGCGCCACCCCGGGTGGTAGCGACGCCGCCAAATCCGCAGGTAGTGGCTGCGCCCTGGAAGGCTGGAATGTCGTGGAACTATAGGCTGCGGCTGCTTGCACCTGCGCGGGCGCACTTGCCCGGGGCGCCTGCGGCGTTAAGGGAAGGGCGGAAGATCGCGCCGGAACAGGGGCGGGTGCGGGGGCGCCGGCACTGGACGCCAGTGGCGCCGGGGCGGGGGCGTGAGCTTTGGGCACAGGCGGCGCTGCGGGCGGCGCTTCTGTTTCCGCCGGCTCGCTGGCTTGCACGGGTGAATCTGGCGCTGGCGGTTCCGGGCGCGGCGGGGCAACAGCGGCAACCCGCCCGCCCCGCAATTCCTCGTCCGTATACTTTGCCTGTTCACGATCCGCTACTAAAGACTTGGCAAGTTTGTCGCGTTCAGTTTGCGCATTGGCGCCCTTCTCCGCAGCCTTGGTGGCTTTCTCTCCTTCTGGCACGGAGGCCAGATCCGCATATTCTCCATCTTTTTCGCCAGCGGTGTTGGCATCCTCGGCAGCACCCGCTTCGGCGTCTTCATGGCGGCCGGTTTTATCCGCAACTACACCATCCTCGCCCGCCTCCAGCGGGGGCGGCAGTGGCAGGGGACTATCATCGGAACCAAACACACGAGGCACAGAACAGCCGGAGACAGCCGCCAATACAATGGCAGCCAAAATCGGCATGCCAAATCGCCACTTGGCAATACCGCGCCTGCACTTATTACGCATCCATTCCTCCAACCGCCCGCCCGCGCTGCCTCATCTGTCAATGATTCGCGCGAAAAACAAAACGAAACTAACGCATTTTTTATAGCCGCGCTGGCATAGTTGCCAAAAAAATGGCTATATTAAGTCTAATTGGCGTAGATGTCATTGTGCGGCGCAGATTGTGGATAAAATAGGGGCTTTGGTAAAAATGGATCAGGAAAAGCCGGGTTTCACCATCCCGGATCCAGCATTATTCGGGCGCAATATGCTAAAGGTGGCTGAACAAGGCCAACGCCTGTTGCAGAAATTCATGGACCGGCGGATCAGGGCCCAGGCGAAACCGCCGAGACTGGGCGATCCCACCAAGGCCAGTGTCATTGGTCCGGCCTTTCTCGATCTGGCAAAGCACTTACTGGGCGATACGGAATATGTCATTGAAGCCCAGAGCAAGATCTGGCCGGCTTATCTGCAATTGCTGCAATCCATGACACGCCGGTTGCTGGGTGAAGCAGTGCCCCCCACGATTACCCCCGACCGGAACGACAAGCGTTTCCGTGCACCCGAATGGAGCGAAAGCCTGGCCTTTGATTTCATCAAACAGAGCTATCTTCTGACCAGCAATTGGCTCATGCAGACCGTTGGCAGCGTCGAGGGAATGGACCCTGGCAACGCGCACAAGGTGGCGTTTTACACAAAGCAGTTTGTGGACGCGCTTTCTCCATCCAATTTCGTGCTGACCAATCCGGAAATTCTGCGCGCCACTCTGAGGTCAAATGGCGAGAATTTGCTGCGGGGCCTTGAGCACCTTCTGGAGGACCTTGAACGGGGTGACGGCAAGCTGGCCATCCGCATGACCGACCTGGAAGCCTTTGAGGTGGGACGCAACATCGCGATCACGCCCGGCAAAGTTGTTTTCCGTAATCCGCTGATCGAACTTCTCCAGTACACCCCGACGACCGAAACGGTTTATCAGCGGCCGCTGCTGATCTTTCCGCCATGGATCAACAAATATTATATTCTGGACCTGACCGCGGAAAAATCCTTCATCAAATGGGCCGTCGCGCAGGGCTATACGGTTTTCGTCGTCTCCTGGGCCAATCCTGACGCCGAACTGGCCGACAAAACCTTTGAATCTTATCTGCTAGAGGGCGTTTATCCCGCGCTCGATGCGGTGGAACAGGCGGCAGGCGAAAGCGAGGTGAACGCCATCGGCTATTGCATCGGCGGCACCCTGCTGACAACGGCGCTGGCGCATATGGCGGCCCGAGGCGACAAACGCATCAAATGCGCCACTTTCTTTGCCGCGCAGGCGGATTTTTCGGAAGCGGGCGAACTGAAGGTATTTATCGACGCCGAACAGATTGACGCGCTCGGCCAGAAAATGGATCGGGCGGGCGGCCTGCTGGAATCCAGCGAGATGTCCAACACCTTCAACATGCTGCGCTCCAATGATCTGATCTGGTCCTTCGTGGTGAACAATTATCTGCTGGGCAAGGAGCCAGCGCCGTTTGATCTGCTGTACTGGAATTCGGATCAGACCAATATGCCCAAGGAGATGCACCTGTTCTATCTGCGCGAATGCTATCTCAACAATAATCTGGCCAAGGGCGAAATGGTGCTGGGCGGCGAAAAACTGGATCTGAGCAAAATCACCATTCCGGTCTTCCTGCAATCCTCGGTCGATGACCATATCGCCCCCTACCGTTCGGTATACAAGAGCACCAAACTGCTGGGCGGCGAGGTGAACTTTCTCATTGCCGGATCGGGCCATATCGCAGGCGTCATCAATCCGCCTTCGCAACAAAAATATCAGTACTGGAAAAACGAAGAACTGCCCGATGACGTGGAAGAATGGCGCAAGGGGGCGACTGAATATCCCGGATCCTGGTGGCCAAACTGGCACATATGGCATGCGGCCCATAGCGGCGATATGGTTCCCGCGCGCCAACCCGGAAGCGGCAAGCTGCCGGTATTGATGGACGCGCCGGGAAGCTATGTCCTGGTCAAGGGCCGATAGGGGTACACTTTCTGAAATCCAGGCGGATCGCGGCGGAATGGACCCCGTCAGGGGCCCAGTCCACCGTGGTTTTGCTCCTGGTCAAAGCAGGCAGAAGCAGGATGCAGCACCCGGCTTTCATCATCGCAGCACAATCCGCCATCAGAGGCATGATGGCATATCTGGAAGAGGATCGCGTCCCGGTGGTGCGCACGGACTTCAAATCCGATGAGGCGTGTTTGACACGTCTGGTGGGTTCGACTCCCGCCCTCTTTCGCCATTTTGCGCTCAATTTCCCGGCGGCTGATCTGTGAAGAATGCCGCGCCGATTGAACGCGATCTGGTCCTGATCGGGGGCGGTCACGCGCACGTAAACGTCATCCGGGGGCTGGCGATGCATCCCATTCCAGGGGTGCGGCTGACGGTTATTTCGCGCGAGGCCAATACGCCTTATTCCGGGATGCTGCCCGGATTTCTGGCTGGCCATTACAGCTTTGACGAATGCCATGTTGATTTGCAACGGCTGTGCCGATTTGCGGCGGCGCGATTCTACCACACGCCAGTCACAGGCATTGATACAGAAGCGCGTCAGATCCACTGCGGCGACCGGCCGCCGGTGGATTTTGACCTGTTATCGATCGACATCGGGTCCGTCCCAAGCCGGTTCGGCATCAAGGGCGCGGAACAGCACGCCATCGTGATTAAGCCGGTCAGTGATTTTCTGCGCCATCTGGAGCTGCTTGAAGGCAGGGCGCTGGGACGCGAAACGGATTTTCATATTGCAATTATCGGCGGCGGCGCTGGCGGCACGGAACTGTGCCTGTCGCTGCGGCATCGCCTGCGAAAACACATCGCAGCGCAAGGCGGCAATCCGGACCGGCTGCTTTTCAGTATTGTCAGCAACAGTCCAAGCCTGTTGCCGCAGCATTCACCAGGCGTCTACAAGCGCATGGAGAAGGCCGTGCGGGATGCCGGCGTCGCCCTGCACCTTATGCGCCGTGCTGCGCTGGTGGACGCCACGGCGATATGTTTTTCGGACGGGCAGCGGCTTGCCTGCGACGCCGCCATTCTGGCGACCCATGCCAGCGCACCGGTCTGGTTGCGGCAGACCGGTCTGGCGCTGGATGCGCGCGGCTTCATTGAGGTGACGGACACCCTGCAATCCACCTCGCATCCCGATATATTCGCGGCCGGTGATATCGCCGCCATGCGCGCACGCAAGCTTGAGAAATCCGGCGTATACGCCGTGCGGCAGGGGCCTATATTGCTTGATAATTTACGTCTTGTGGCGCAGGGCAAGCGGCCCAGCGCCTTCCGGCCACAACGCCGGGCGCTGGCGCTGATATCCACCGGCCGCCGTTACGCCATCGCGTCCTACGGCCCCGCTTCCTTTGAGGGGGAATGGGTCTGGCGGCTGAAGGACCGCATCGACCGGCGCTGGATGCGCATGTATCAGAAGCTGCCGGAAATTCCAGGACTGGTCATTGCCGAAGCATCCGATCCGGATGGCATGCATTGCGGCGGCTGCGGGGCCAAGGTTTCCGAGGACACCCTGAGGCGCATGCTGGCCACTGTTCAGCAAAATGACCGTGCAGACATAGTGGCGGGCATTGAGGCGTCCGACGATGCCGCGATCATCGCGCCACCTGAAAATATGCTCCTGGTACAGACGGTTGACCAGTTCCGCAGCTTTACGGATGATCCCAACCTGTTTGCGCGCATCACCGCCAATCACTGTCTGAACGATATATACGCCATGGGGGCCATTCCGCATTCTGCGCTTATGTCGGTCACGCTGCCGTTTGGCCCGGAACAAAAGTTACAGCAGGATCTTCAACAACTGATGCAGGGCGCGTTGCAAACGCTCGGCGCGGCGGGCGTCACGCTGGCGGGCGGGCATACGTCGCAAGGCGCCGAACTGATGCTTGGTTTCACCGTGAACGGTTTCGCCGTGACCGGAGATCTATTGCGAAAATCCGGGGCGCAGGCGGGGGACGCCATCATCCTGGCCAAGCCGCTTGGTACGGGCGTCCTGCTGGCGGCCGATATGCGGGCCAGGGCCAGCGCCTGCTGGATGGAGAAGGCGGTGGCGCTAATGCTGCAATCCAACAGCGCCGCCATGGATTGCCTTGCCGTGCATGGCGCCAGGGCCTGCACAGATGTCAGCGGTTTCGGGCTAATCGGCCATCTGGGAGAAATGCTGCGGGCGTCGAAACTTTCGGCGAGCCTTGATCTGGATAATTTGCCCGTGCTGGCGGGCGCTATCAATACATTTGCCGGTGGCATCCGCAGCAGCCTGCATCCCGCCAATCAGCGATCAGGCGAAAAAATCCTGCAGGCAGACGACCCGTGCCGCGCGCATCCCCATTATCCCTTATTGTTCGACCCGCAAACCGCCGGCGGATTACTGGCCTGCGTACCGCCTGAAGTTGCCGACGCCTGCATAGATGCGCTGCACGCCACAGGCTTTACCGAGGCAGCCATCATCGGGGCCATACATGAGGGTGAAGCAGGCCGGATCAGTCTGCAAATATCATAAACGGAAGCGGATCAGCCTTTCTTCAGTTCCCCCAATGCGGCGGAAAAACCTTTCAGGGACACCGGCAGATCAACCGTCTTGTCCCTGGCAATGGTCACAACGATCTTGCCGCCGGTGCCGCTTTTGAACTTTGCCAGCATCTCACTGCCCAGCCCAAGTGGCACGATGCATCCACTTTGGACGCAGCGCTCTGCGCCGAGCACACCCATATCCTTGCCATCAAGCTCAAATTTACCGCCTGACTGCAACAGATAACCCAGCGGCAAAACAAATATCGCCACCGGATCGGAGGCCCCTTCGGGATAGCCCACCATGATCTGCATGACCCGCTTGCCATCTTCCTTGTTGGTCAGGGTTTGCACCGCCTGACAGACTTTTTTTGTCTGATCTTCCGGGATGCCGCAGGCCACGACCCAATCGTCAAACTTTTTGGTTTCGGCAGGCTTTTCCCCACTTGCCGTCTTTGCCCCCGGTTTGACCGCGTCCGCCGCGTAGAGGGGGGCAAAACCCGCCTGTAGCACCATACCCAGCCCCGCCAGCAGGCCGATTGAAATCCTTAATGTCCACCGCATCACGTTTGTCCTCTTCATATCTCCCCTCAGGGGCGGAAATGGTCTGTCGCTCGGATCAGCTGATCTATTATCCCGGCTTCCATCGACGAATGCCCGGCGTCGGGAACTATATTAAAGGCCGCCTCTGGCCAGGCGCGATGCAGATCCCATGCCGTCACCATCGGGCACACCACATCATAACGACCCTGAACAATTACGGCTGGAATTTGCCTGATCCGATTAACGCCCGCCAGTAAATGATTATCAGAAGTAAAGAAACCCTTATTCATGAAATAATGGCACTCGATCCTGGCGAAGGCTTCGGCAAAGGCGTCTTCGCCCGCCCTGGAAATATGCAGCGCATCGGGATTCATGAAGCTGGTGGCCGCTTCCCAGATACTCCAGGCTCTGGCGGCCTGAAGCCGTATACCCGCATCCTTGCTGGTCAGGCGTTTATAATAAGCGGCGATCATGTCGCCGCGTTCTTCTGCCGGGATGGGGGCCAGATAATGCTCCCAGGCGTCCGGGAAAATATTGCTGGCGCCTTCCTGATAAAACCAGTGCAGCTCTTTTTGGCGCAGCAGGAAAATGCCCCGCAGCACCATCTCGCTTACGCAATGCGGGTGCGTCTGGGCATAGGCCAGGGCCAGAGTGCTGCCCCAGGAGCCGCCAAAAATCTGCCAGCGGTCAATGCCAAGATGCGCACGCAGGCGTTCCATGTCCTCCACCAGACGCCACGTCGTATTATCCGTCAACTCTGCATGGGGCCGGCTTTTACCGCAGCCCCGCTGATCAAAAAGGATAATGCGATAGGCCTTGGGGTCAAAGAACCGGCGCATTTTCGGGTCGCATCCGCCGCCAGGCCCGCCATGCACAAACAGCGCCGGCTTGCCCTGCGGATTGCCCGCCTCTTCGAAATAAACCTCATGCAGGGAAGATACGCTCAGCCAGCCGCTATTATAGGCCTCAACATCCCCGTAAAGCTGACGCCGTCCGCCGATGGAATTGGAGCTCATCTGTTATCCTGACCTGATTGGTAACGTCGTCGTCACCGCATTGAAGCCTGTACCAATTTGCACTTCATTGGCGGAATTCTGCTTTCATGAGGCGAGTCTCTAACGTCTGTCGCCCAATTTTACGGAAGAACAGCTCATCTGGATACTGAAGAAGCATTCGCCACTCCTTCCCATGGCGCCATTTTATGGCAATTTGGGAACTGGCTTCAGCATGACGCCGGCCACGTTCCTGCCGAACGGACACGGCTTGTAACGCGCCGGTCTGGTTTGGCGTCCCCGGCGCGATTCGAACGCACGACCCCCAGATTAGGAATCTGGTGCTCTATCCTGCTGAGCTACGGGGACACTGCCCGGATATATAGCAGGCCCGTCCTGTTGAGGGTAGGCCCCCAGAGCAATTCCTTTTTAAACTGAAGCAACTGGTTCCGTCTAAAAAGGTAAAATTGCCCTATATTATCATATAGACCATGTTTTACGGATCAGGCCGGATCGCCACGGACGATTCTATCTGATCTGAACAGGGTCTAGTGCACAAGAGACAAGAGGCGCCGCGTGGCCTCAACACCACAAACGCGCTAATGAGTAACGCGAACCATTAACGCGTCAAAATATTGGCCATTTTCACATCAGCCCATTTCAGAAGGCCGCGCATGAAAAAGGCGGAGGGCAAAAGCCTCCCCGCCTGTAGCTCTGTAGATGTCGCGCCCAGAAAAATAACACTGACGTGGTCAGCACATCAATCAGGCCGCTAAGCGAAAATTCCGGCGGCTTGCGCCAACGCAAGCCCAAACGGTGCAATCCTGACACCCGTTAACGCCTGTGGATCAGGACGACTACCCCTGATGGCACGCGCCAACCCGCGTCACAGCGCGTCCTTCTACTGCCAGAACCCGTAAAGAAAAGCGTACGGAGAATGAGCTATTTAACGAGCCCGCGCCACACCGGCCAGCACGTGTTGCCACCAGCCTTGGTAATCGAATCCTTATAGGCTGTCATCTGAGCTTCTTTCAGATTGGGTCCTTCCACCTGCGTCAGGTAGTCATCGATGCTGGTGCACGAGACGTAAAATTCGTGCTTGCCGGCCTTCGCCCAGTTTTCGTGCGCCGAGCTGAGATGGGAAATATCCATCATCCCCTCAGCCCCTGTCGCCGACGCCCCAGTTGTCCCCAGCAACATCGCGGCCCCCGCCACCATACCCAGGACGCCAAATTTTCCCTTCAACATGCCATACTTCTCCCTCATTTGAACACCTGCCGCCACGCCTTTTTGCAAGACGTTTGCACCGTGACCATACTGACTTTATAACGCATTTCCAGAACAATCTGACACTAATTTACCCATTTGAAAAGCCTTTCCGGCAGGCATAAACATTTTGTGATAAATATATAACGGTCGGGCCAGCACCGGCGCGGGCTAATCGCGATCCTCGGGTTCCGCGCCTTCGCCCCGAATCATGGCGCGAACAGCCTCACGCGCCTCGTCCAGCAGCTTCTGATCGGTCGAACGAATCACAAAATTGACCCCATAGGCCGAAACGGAATTTGATCCCGTCCCTGCCCGGCGATAGAAAGGGTAACTTCCAAAGCTTACCCCGGAAAATTTCGCCTGCAGGGCGCCCAGGGCGCCGGCAACCAGTCCTTCCGCGACGGCGCCGCCGACGCTGGCGCTCAACAATTTTGCGCCGCCGCGGATCTTGTGGCGCAGGCTGTCCAGCATCGCCTGCATGATCATCGGTATGCCCGCCATGACAAACACATTGCCAATGTGAAATCCCGGCGCTTTGCTGACCGGATTATCGATCAATTCCGCGCCGTCGGGAATTCGCGCCATGCGTTTTCGCGCTTCGGTGAATTCGTCCGGTTTATATTGCGCGCCCATGATGGCCAGCGCCTGTGGATGGTAATCAATGGAAATACCGAAGGCCGCCGCCACTGCGTCCGCTGTAATATCGTCGTGCGTGGGGCCGATGCCGCCCGTGGTGAATACGTAGGTATAACGTGCGCGCAGCGCGTTTAAGGCCGCCACAATGTCGGCCTGCACATCCGCGACCACCCGAATTTCGTGCAGACGGACGCCCAACTCCCCAAGCCAGCTGGCAATATAGGATGAATTCGTGTCCTGGGTGCGGCCGGAAAGAATTTCATCCCCGATGACCAGAACGGCCGCAGTGACGATCTTTTCCGCCGCGCCGATATTTTCTGCCGTGCTCATGCTTTATCCACCTATTATTTTATCGCCTGCTGCCGCGCCTTGAAGCAATTCCCGCCCATATTGAATCTGTTGGTTCAATAGGGGCGGGTAAAATTGGTCTATGTTTCAATGCTGCTCCAGTTTGCGGCAACAAACGCCAGAATCCAATGCGGATTTTCAGCAAGCGGGAAAGTCCGCTATTATATGGCACATGACATATCGCCTTAAGGGGCAGCGTCCGGCATATTCCCGCTTCCGGCCCCCAACCCCGGCGCCGCTGTGGGCGGACTTGAATCAAAGCGCCGCCATCTCCATATCAGAACCGGAAAAATTATGCCCAATTGCCCTGATTATGGCGTTTTTCGCCGTCTATTACTGGACGAAACCGCTTAATCCGGATAACCATAAAGCATGAATTATATCGCCGCTCAGGACGCGCCCTTACGCAATGATGGGCTGATAAAACTGCATGGCCCGGCGGCCTTCGCGGGCATGCGGGCGGCAGGCCGTCTGGCGGCGGAAACTTTGGATATGATTGGCCCGCATGTCGAGCCAGGCGTGACAACCGGCGAACTGGATGCACTCTGCCATGCCTTTATTGTGGCCCGGGGCGGTGTATCCGCACCGCTGAATTATCGCGGCTATCCAAAAACCACGTGCATTTCTCTCAATCATGTGGTGTGCCACGGTATTCCCGGAGAACGTAAATTACGCGACAGCGACATCCTGAACATTGATGTGACCCCCCTTCTGGATGGCTGGCATGGCGACAGCAGCCGCATGTTTGTGGCGGGCGAGCCCAGTGTCCGGGCCCGCCGTTTGATCGAAGTCACCTATCAATCATTGATGTACGGGTGCGCGGCTGCGAAGCCCGGCGCAACCACCGGCGATATAGGTCATGCGATCCAGTTCTATGCGGAAGCCAACCGTTTTTCGGTCGTGCGCGATTTTTGCGGACACGGGACCGGGCAGGTGTTTCACGATGCGCCCAACATCATGCACTTTGGCGTGCGCGGCAGTGGCGTCACCTTAAAGCCCGGCATGATTTTCACGATCGAACCGATGATCAATGCCGGGAAATTCCAGGTCAAAATTCTTGGTGACGGATGGACGGCTGTCACCCGCGATAAATCATTGTCGGCGCAGTTTGAACATTCCATCGGCATTACGGAAACGGGGTGCGAAATTTTCACCACATCGCCGCGCGGTTTGCATCTGCCAAAGTTTGACTGATCCATGGCCCCAGGGAAAAGCCCCGCCAGGCCTCATCATGCCGGACACCGCGATCGCCTGCGGGCGCGTTTTATGGGCGCGGGCGCGCTGGCGGACTATGAACTGCTTGAACTGATCCTGTTCCGCGCCATACCCCAGCGCGATGTGAAACCGCTGGCAAAACAGCTCATCGCGCATTTTGGATCGTTCGCGGATGTAATCAGCGCCGAACCAGCCCTGCTGCGCGAAAAAATAGACAGCGAAGCCGTCGTGCGCGAACTGAAAATCGTGCAGGCGGCCGCACTGCATCTGATACAGGGCGCGGTATTGAACCGGCCGGTTTTGTCGGGCTGGTCCGCCCTGCTGGAATATTGCCAGGCCGCGATGGCCTATGAGAAAAACGAGCAGTTCCGCATCCTGTTTCTGGACAGCCAGAACGCCCTGATCGCCAATGAGCAGCAGCAGCAGGGCAGCGTCAATCACACCCCCGTGTACCCGCGCGAAGTGATGAAGCGAGCGATGAATCTGTCGGCCTCCAGTATCATTCTGGTCCATAATCACCCGGGCGGAGATCCAACGCCCTCGCGCGCGGACATTGAAATGACCAAACAGATTATCGAAGCCGGCAAGCCGCTAAAGGTCGCCGTGCACGACCATCTGGTAATCGGGCGTAAAAAGACTGTCAGCTTCCGGCAGTTGGGGCTGATTTAGCAATTGTGAAATTGCCGGCGCGGCTACTGGAGCAACGCTTCCCCCACCTGACCGAGACGATCCTTGCCGAAAAACATTTCCTGCCCGACAAAAAATGTGGGGATGCCAAACACCCCGCGCGCCACGGCCTGTTCGGCATTGGCCACCAGTTCCGCCTTTACGGCCGCATCCTGTGTGGCGGCCAGCAGCGCCTCGCCTTTCAGGCCGGCGGCGTCCAGCTCGCCCCTGACGATTTCCGGATCGTCCATTTTCTTTCCGGTTTCCCACATGCCTTTCAGCACGGCGTCAATATATCCCGCCTCAACGCCCATGTGCCGCGCCGCGACCAGACCCCGCATGATCAGCAGCGTGTTGACCGGGAAATGCGGATTCATTCTGAAATTCACCACCTGGTGCTTTTCGACGAAGCGCCGGGTTTCCAGCATCTCATAGTCAAGCTTGCCCTTGATGTGCCCGAAAGCCGCCATCGGCGACTGATTACCGGTCGCCTTGAAAATACCTCCCAGCAGGCAGGGTATCAGGTTGATATGCGCCCCCAGCCGATCCGCCATTGGAACCAGCACCCGGTGCGCCAGATAGGCGTTGGGGCTGCCAAAATCAAAAATGAAATCTACTGTTCGCGTCATGTGGCCCCATTCCTTACCATTTCTCCCCCCATGGACGCACCACCCCGCTCCCTGCGCCGGCCATCAGACTTCATTGGCGTATTCCTCAAAGGGTATTTCTGATAATGCTCATACGGACAATATACGCTATCATGCCGTTCTACTCTAAGAAGAAGTTCGTTGAAATAATCGAGACATAAAGCAGACATGATCCCCCGTTATTCGCGTCCCGAAATGACCGCTGTATGGTCCCCGGAAGCCAGATTCCGCATCTGGTTCGAGATTGAAGCGCACGCCTGTGACGCCATGGCCGAGTTGGGGATTGTGCCGCGTGAGGCGGCCAAGGCGGTGTGGGAGCGCGGTGCCTATGAGATCAGCCGCATCGATGAAATCGAGCGAGAAACCAAACATGACGTCATCGCCTTCCTGACCAATCTGGCCGAGCATGTAGGGCCAGAGGCCCGCTTTGTGCATCAGGGCATGACCTCATCAGACGTACTGGACACCTGTCTGGCGATACAGCTGAAACGCGCCAGCGATATTCTGCTGGCCGATCTCGAGGCGTTACTCACGGTCCTGAAGCGCCGCGCGCTGGAACATAAAAATACGGTCTGCATCGGCCGCAGCCACGGCATTCATGCCGAACCGACCACATTTGGCCTGAAACTGGCGCAGGCCTATGCGGAAATGAGCCGCAACCGCGACCGGCTGGAATTTGCCCGCGGGGAGATCGCCACCTGCGCCATTTCAGGCGCGGTCGGGACCTTCGCCAATATCGATCCCTGGGTGGAGGCGCATGTCGCCGCCGCCATGGGGCTGAGCGTGGAGCCCGTCTCTACCCAGATCATTCCGCGCGACCGGCATGCGCATTATTTCGCGGTGCTGGGGGTGATCGCCAGTTCCATCGAACGGATCGCCACCGAGGTCCGGCATTTGCAGCGCACCGAAGTTCTGGAGGCGGAAGAATTTTTTTCGGAGGGCCAGAAGGGATCGTCGGCGATGCCGCACAAGCGCAATCCGGTGCTGGCGGAAAATCTGACCGGCCTGGCGCGCATGGTGCGCGCCTATGCCCTGCCCGCCATGGAAAATGTGGCGTTGTGGCATGAGCGTGACATATCGCATTCCAGCGTTGAGCGCATGATTGCGCCGGACGCCACCATCACGCTGGATTTCGCGCTGGCGCGGCTTACCGGCCTGATTGATAGGCTGATTGTTTATCCCGACAATATGCGCCGCAATCTTGACCGGCTGGGCGGGCTGGTGCATTCCCAGCGTGTGCTACTGGCGCTGACCCAGGCGGGCGTCAGCCGCGAGGACGCCTATGAAACCGTGCAACGGCATGCGATGAAAGTCTGGCGCGAGGGCGGCGATTTTCTCTCGCTTCTCAAGGCCGACAAAAAAATCACCAGGGCCGTTCCAGCAAAGCAATTGGCCGGGCTGTTTGACCTGGCCTATCACACCCGGCACGTGGACAGGATATTCAGCCGGGTGTTCGGCGATGGCTGAGCGTCTGCTGGCCGTCAGCGAGGCGCAGCTTCGCAAAAAGCGCGGCATGAAATGGACGCGCTATTCGGCGGATATTTTGTCCGCCTGGGTGGCGGACATGGATTTTCCGGTGGCGCCCGTGATCCTGGCGGCCATTACAGGCATGCTCGACACTCAGGACCTGGGCTATCCGCGTCACGACGCCTCGCAACGGGTGTTTGACGCCTTTGCCGGCTGGATGCGCGCCCGGCATGGCTGGCAGGTGGACACCGCCAATATGCTGGCCTGCGACGATGTGGTGCAGATGCTGCACGCCTGTGTCCTCACTTTTTCGGAGCCGGGCGAGGGTGTGATTATCCAGACGCCCATCTACCCCCCTTTTATGGCGGCGGTGTCGCAGAACGGCCGGCGTATGGTGGAAAACCGTCTGGCGCCGTGCGCACATCAATGGGAATTGGACTTTGCCGGATTGCAGGCGGCCATTGACAGCGGCACGCGCGTGCTGATGCTGTGCAATCCGCACAATCCCACCGGCCGGGTTTTTTCCGCTGATGAACTGGACCGGCTGGCCGAAATCGCCTGCGCCCATGATCTGATCGTCATCGCCGATGAAATTCACATGGATCTGGTTTTTGCGCCGCACCGGCATATCCCCCTTGCCTCGCGTAACCCGGAAATCGCTGCCCGCACCATCACGCTCACTTCCGCCAGCAAGGCGTTTAATGTGGCCGGCCTGCATTGCGCCGTGGCGCATTTTGGCTCGGCGGAACTGCGCGCGCGGTTTAATCAGTTGCAGCCCCGGCTGCTGGGCGGGCCTTCTGCCCTATCGATGGCCGCCACGGAAGCCGCATGGCGCGAAGGCGCGCCCTGGCTTGACGCTGTGATGGCGCAGTTGGACACGAACCGCCGCACCGTAGCCGGGTTCGTTACAAGCGAACTTCCCGGTGTGCGGCATTATCCGCCGCAGGCCACCTATCTCGCCTGGCTGGATTGCAGCGAATTAATGCTGCCCGTCGCGGCCTCAAAATTTTTCCTCGATGAGGCAAAGGTCGGATTAAGCCCAGGCGGAGATTTCAGTTCCTTTACACAGGACCATGCGCGGCTGAACTTCGCCACCTCGCCGCAAATTCTGGATGAAATTCTATCGCGCATGGCGGGCGCCGTGAAAGGCCGATAGCCAATGACAGGGGTAACCCCTGTGTCATTGGGCGAACTTCCGTCAATTAAGTAATCCTGCTAGTGTGACGCCAATAAATCATCGCACATTTCAGAAAGGACCATGGTGCCATGAAGAAACGCACACTTGGAAGCAGCGGTCTTGAGGTTTCAGAGATTGGCCTTGGCTGCATGGGGCTGAGCTTCGGCCTGGGCCCGGCGACGGAAAAGCAGGAAGCGATCAGGCTCATCCGGGGGGGGGTGGAGCGCGGCGTCACCTTTTTCGACACCGCCGAAGTCTACGGGCCGTTCACGAATGAGGAAGTGGTGGGCGAAGCGCTGGCCCCAGTCCGTGATTCCGTGATTATCGCCACCAAGTTCGGCTTCGGCGTCGATCCGGAGACCCGCAAGCAGCGCGGCCTCAATAGCCGTCCCGAACATATCCGCATTGTCGCGGAAGCCTCGCTGAAGCGGCTGAAAACAGATCGTATCGACCTCTTCTATCAGCACCGGGTCGATCCGGATGTGCCTATGGAAGATGTGGCCGGGGCGGTAAAGCAGCTTATCCAGGA
>SHWM01000047.1 GCA_009693835.1 Alphaproteobacteria bacterium | reverse complement strand
AATATCTCGATTCGCTGGATCGCGCGCCCAAGGGCGTGAACTGCCTGCAATATATGCCCACGACCTCCCTGATGGTCTATGTGATGGGTCTGAAAGCCGCTCAAACCCGTCCGGCGACGGTTGCTGAGAAGGCCGAGATGAAGCGTCTGCTGCACGAAGGCATGGATGCGGGCCTGGCAGGTTTTGCCCTGCAAAGACTGGGCAAGGATTCCGTACAGGCGGATTATGACGGCGGGCCGATGGTCACCGACACGATGTGTGATGAGGATATTCTCAATCTTGCGGAAGTGTTGCGCGAGCGTGGCGAAGGCTCCATCCAGATCACGCAGTCCACGGGCAATATCAAGGGCGATCTTGCTTTCCTTGAAAAGCTTGCGGAAACCGCACAGCGCCCCATTTTGCATAACGCCATCGTGCCGTCGCGCAAGGATCCCAAGGTGCACAAGCGCAGCCTCGACTGGCTGGCGAAAGTGCGCGCCAAGGGCCTGCCGATCTATGGTCAGACAGGCACGGTGCGTTCGGGCTTCTCCTATACGCTGGAAAACTGGAATCTCTATGACGCCAGCCCGGCATGGCGCGCCGTCACCACCGGCACGTTTGACGAAAAGCTGGCCAAGATGAGCGATCCTGCTCTGCGCAAGGCCCTGAAGGGCGAATATGAAAGCGCCAACCGCAAGCTTGAAGTCATTCAGGCGGGTGTCGGCGGACCGGTGCGCACGCTGATCGTGGCGGGCGTGAACAATGTTCCGGAACTGGAAAAATATGTAGGCCGGTCATTGGGCGATATTGCCACGGAAGAAGACAGGCACCCCATTGATGTGATGCTGGATATGTCGGTTCAGGGTGATCTCAAGGTCGAATTCCTTGGCCCCAATCGTGGTTTCAACGCCGATTTCATGGCCGAGATGACCAACGACTCTGAATTCACATTCCCTGGCGTGTCGGATGGCGGCGCGCATACCAAGTTCTTCACGGGCGGCGCATTCACCACGGACTTCCTGAGCTGGCTGGTGCGTGACGAATCCAAGATCACCCTGGAAGAGGCGCATTACCGTCTGTCGTCGCTACCGGCGAAAGCGGCCGGTTTCGCCGATCGCGGCGAACTGAAGCCGGGCCTGGCGGCGGATGTCGTTGTGTATGGCCTCAATGAACTGGCGATCGAGCCGGCGTGGATTGGCGAAATCGTGTATGACTTCCCCGGCAATGAATGGCGCCGGGTGCAGCATGCCAAGGGCTATCATGCGATCATCGTCAATGGCGTGACGACATTCGCGGACGGCGAATGCACGGGCGCGACACCCGGCAAACTGTTGCGCCGGGGCCGGGCCGCCTAGGCGCAACCCGTTACCCTTCTTAAAAACCAAATCACTGGTAAGGGGGCCTTCGGGCCCCTTTATTTTTTTGAGACAGACCGGCCGTAAATCCCTACTCTGTCCGTGACGATTTTTAGCGGATGGTGAAGGTGCGGCGACCCGGACATTTCAGGCTGATCCTGCCTCTCTGCGTGGCTTTGATGGGCTGTAGTGAGACATCGAAATTGCCCGAGGGCGCGGATTATGGCGCGCACCCTGAGCTGGCGGCCCCCGTCCGCACACCTCTTCCCACCATCAATGTGGCGCCGGCCATAGGCTGGCAGAGCGGAGAAACCCCGGTTGCAGCCGAGGGGTTAACCGTGCGGGCGTTTGCAGCCGGGCTGGATCATCCGCGCTGGCTCTATGTGCTGCCCAATGGCGATGTTCTGGTTGCGGAAACGAACGCTCCCGACAGGCCGCAAGATGAAAGCGGCCTGCAGGGGCGGGTGGCAGGGTGGATGATGCAGCGCGCCGGCGCCGTTACGGCGAGCGCAAATCGGATCACCTTGTTGCGCGACGCCGATGGAGACGGAGTCGCCGAAACCAGAACCGTTTTTCTGAGTGGCCTGAATTCTCCCTTCGGCATGGCGCTGGCCGCCGGTCATTTCTATGTGGCCAACACGGATGCGGTGCTGGAATTTCCGTACACTTCCGGTGGCACCGGAATTTCAGCCCCCGGCAGGAAAATCGCCGATCTGCCTGGGGGGAGTCTGAATCACCACTGGACGAAAAATCTTCTCATCAGTCCGGATGGCGGCAACCTGTACGCCACGGTTGGCTCCAACAGCAATATTGGCGAAAACGGGATAGAGCGTGAAAAGAATCGCGCGGCCATTCTGGAAATCGATATTTCTTCGGGCGCCCAGCGCGTCTTTGCGTCCGGTTTGCGCAATCCGGTGGGCCTTGCCTGGCAGCCGCACAGCGGCGCGCTATGGACAGCCGTCAATGAGCGCGACATGCTTGGCAGCGATCTGGTGCCGGATTTTATGACATCGGTGAAGGAGGGCGGATTTTATGGCTGGCCTTACAGCTATTACGGCCAGAACATTGATGAGCGTGTGACGCCGCAACAGCCTGGTCTGGTGGCCAGCGCGATAAAGCCGGATTATGCGCTTGGGGCGCACACCGCCTCGCTTGGGCTTGCCTTTTACACCGCCAATCTGTTCCCGGCCCGCTATTCGGGAGGTGCGTTTGTGGGGCAGCACGGCTCATGGAACCGCAAACCGCCGTCTGGGTATAAAGTGATTTTTATTCCGTTTACGGATGGTCGCCCCGCCGGGCGTCCGCAGGATGTCCTGACGGGATTTTTGAACTCCCAGGGTGAAGCCCGGGGCCGCCCGGTAGGTGTCGCCATTGATCATGCCGGCGCGTTGCTTGTGGCTGACGATGTTGGCAATATGATCTGGCGGGTGACGCCGAAGCGCCAATAGTCCCGGCATTTTTTTAGGCGCGGTGAAGAATATCACGGTTCGCGTCCGAAACCGGGGTCCCCGCCAAATCTGGCGCCGGCGCTTTATCTCCCGCGGACAGGCGGGAGCAGTTTCGCCTCGCCAGGCGGAAGGCCGGTCCGGGCCAAATCCGCATGGATCCCTATTTAGGAATGATCCGGAAATTAATATACAACCGTGTCAATGTAACGAATTACTGTATTCATGATGGGTTCATGATTATTAGCCTTAAGTTAAACAGCCCCTGAATTATTTTGCATCCAAAGGTAATTATTGCGCTGCAATATATAAAACATAAATCCAAACAGTAGTTTGTAAATCGAAGCGGCATCAGCAAGTGCGGTTATGCCGCAGAACAGCAGATAAATTATTCCTTATTGCAACGCGGCCGCCCTCAGTAAAAAAAGCATAAATAACTTGCTTTGCCCGCATGATAGTAATCTACTAGCGGGACAATTATTGCCTTGGTCTCGCAAGGTTCCCAGAGCATGCGGATGGCTTTAACCGCATATATCCAACAGTGCAGGCGCGTCACGGCCTGCAATAAAGGGAGAGTACAACTCATGTCGGAATTTGATACACTGATCAAAGGCGGAACAATATTTGATGGCACGCGTGCGCCGCGCTTCGTTGGCGACATTGCTATCAAGGACGGTCTCATTGCCCGGATCGACCCCACCGGCTCTATCAGCGCCAATCGCGCCGGCAAAGTGATCGACGCCAAGGGCCTGAATGTGGTTCCCGGCTTCGTTGATCTGCATACGCACTATGATGCGCAACTTTTATGGGATCCGTACCTGTCCACATCCTGCTGGCACGGGGTGACCTCTGTCGCCATCGGCAATTGCGGATTTGGTTTCGCGCCCGTGAAACCGGCCGAGCGTGAACGCGCCATGCTGACCATGGAACGCGTGGAAGCGATACCTCTCGCCACCATGAAGGCGGGAATCAAATGGAGCTGGGAAACCTTCCCGGAATGGCTCGACCATCTGGAAAACTCGCCCAAGGGCATCAATGTTCTCAGCTTCGTCCCCATCGGGCCGCTGATGGTTTATGTGATGGGTCTGGAAGAAAGCAAAAAGCGGGAACCGACCAAGGCGGAGTTGGCCGAGATGTGCCGTCTGCTGGAAGTGTCTCTTGAGGCTGGTGGTTGCGGCTGGTCGGCCCAGCGGCTTGGCGATGGCTATACTTCCGTTCAGCGCGATTATGACGGCACACCAATGTCAACCGACCTGATGTCGGATGAAACCTGCTTTGCGTTTGCCGAAGTGCTGGCCCGCCGCGGCGAAGGCTTCATCCAGCTGACCCAGGCCAAGGCGGATTTCAAGGCCGACCTGATGTTTACCGAAAAGCTGGCCGAGGTGGCGCGGCGTCCGATTCTGTTTAATGCGGTGGCGATAAACAACCGGCATCCGCACCAGCATCGCCGTCTGCTCGACTGGGGCAAACGCATGCAGGAAAAAGGCCTGAAGATCTGGCTGCAGGGTGTCACCACGGGAAATGATATGCGGTTCACCTTCGAAGATTTCAATCTGTTCGACGGCGATCCGGCGTGGCGCGAAGTAACGCTCGGCACTATAGAGGAACGCGCCGTTAAAATGCGCAATCCGGAGTATCTGGCGGCCCTGCGTTATACCTATGACCACGGCAGTGCGCCTCTGGTGTCGGGCCCCGTCGCCAACCTCTTTATTGAACATACAGTCAAGCCTGAAAACAAGAAGTATGAAGGTATGACCGTAGCGGAATTGGGCCAGATGCGCGGCAAACATCCTATTGATGCGCTGATGGAGCTGGTGACGGATGAAAAACTGGCCACCGTGATCTATTTCCCGCCCTTCAACAAAGACATGGACTATATGCAGGAACTGCTGGACTCGCCCTATCTCATTCCGGGTGTTTCCGACGGCGGCGCGCATACCAAATTCCTCAGCTTTGGCCGTTATCCGACCGAACTGCTGACGGATGAAGCACGCAAGGGCATGATCAGCCTTGAAGAAGCGCATTACCGTCTGTCCGCCATGCCTGCAATTTGCGCCGGTTTCGTGGATCGCGGCACCCTGAAAGAAGGGGCCCCCGCGGACATCGTTGTCTACGACTTTGAGACTCTGAAAGTCCTGCCGTCGGAAGTTGTCCATGATCTGCCTGGTAACGAATGGCGCCGGGTGGAAAAGGCCGAAGGCTACCGCCACATCCTGATCAACGGTGTCGAGACCTTCACCAATGACGTCTGCACCGGGGCGATCCCAGGCAAATTACTGCGCCATGGGTTGACCGAAGGCCGCTCACGGCTCGTCGCCGCACAATAGTCCGCGCTCTTACGGGCAATCAAAAGGGCGTTCTTAGGAACGCCCTTTTTTGTTTCAGGCTGACTTGCCGCCTCCATGCGGTTACGCACAAGGTTGAATTTAACTAAGGCTCAACGAAACCAACAAGAAAACAACCCCGGAGGAAACCATGGAACGTTTCGACACAGTGATCAAAAACGGCACGATATTCGATGGTGCGCGCAGCCCGCGCTTTGTCGGTGATATAGGCATCCGCGATGGTTTCATCACCGCCATTGGCAAGATAAATTCCAGCGATGCGGATAAGGTGATCGACGCCGCCGGCCTGCATGTCGCACCTGGCTTTATTGATCTGCATACGCACTATGATGCGCAACTTTTCTGGGATCCCTATCTCACCACCTCCAGCCTGCATGGCGTGACGTCGGTTGCCATTGGCAATTGCGGATTCGGGTTTGCGCCGGTAAAGCCTGAAATGCGCGAACGCGCCATGCTGACGATGGAGCGGGTGGAGGCCATTCCGCTGACCTGCATGCAGGAAGCCATGCTGCCGCAATGGCAGTGGGAAACCTTTCCTGAATGGCTGGACCAGATTGAACGTCAGCCCAAGGGTGTCAATATCCTCAACTTCGTGCCGATCGGGCCGCTGATGATTTATGTCATGGGCCTGGAGGCAAGCAAAACTCGGGAACCCACCGTGGCCGAACTGGCCGAGATGTGCCGGCTGCTGGAACTGTCTCTGGATGCGGGCGGGTGCGGCTGGACGGTGCAGCGTCTTGGCACCGGTTATGCGTCCGTGCAGCGTGATTATGATGGCACGCCGATGTCGACCGATGTGATGTCGGACGAAACCTGCCTCGCCTTTGGCGAAGTGCTGCGCCGGCGCGGCGAAGGCTTTATCCAGATGACCCAGGCCACCGTGGATTTCAAGGGCGAGGGATATGACAGGGATCTGAAATTCGGCGAAAAGCTGGCCGAGGCGTCCGGCCGGCCGATCCTGTGGAACGCGGTGTTCGTGAATAATGACTATCCCGACCAGCACCGCTCGATATTAAGCTGGGGCACGGCCATGCAGGATAAGGGGCTTCCCATTTGGCTCCAGGGTCTCACCACCGCCAACGACATGCGGTTCACCTTTGAGGAATTCGCCCTTCTGGATGGCGACGAGACCTGGCGCGAGGTGATGCTTGGCAAGGCGGAGGAGCGGGCCGCAAAGATGAACAGGCCGGAATATCGCGCGGCGCTGCGTCAACATTACGATAATGTAGGCCAGTCCGTCGCCACGGGCGCCTTCAGTACACTGATTATAGAAAAAACCGTCAAGCCGGAAAACCGGAAATTTGAAGGCATGACGCTTGCTGAATTTGGCAAGATGCGCAACGCGCATCCCATCGATGCGCTGCTCGATCTGGTCATTGATGAAAATCTCGCGACTCTCATTTATGTGCCCCCCTTTAACAAGAAGCCTGAGTTCGTAAAGGAACTGGTCACGTCTCCCTACACCATCCCCGGCGTGTCCGACGGCGGCGCGCACACCAAGTTCCTGAACTATGGCCGGTATCCGACTGAATATCTGTGCGATGAAGTGCGCGACAAGGGCTTTGTCAGCTTTGAAGAGGCGCACTACCGCTTGTCCGCCATGCCGGCAACCTGCGCAGGCTTTACGGATCGCGGCACGCTGGCGGTTGGCGCGCCTGCCGACATTGTCATTTATGATCAGGCGGCGCTGAAAGTACTGCCCTCCGAGGTGGTGCATGATCTGCCCGGCAACGAATGGCGCCGGATGGAGCGGGCCGAGGGCTACCGCCATATCATGGTGAATGGCGCGGTGATTTTCCGTGATGGCGTCTGCACCGGCGAGACGCCGGGCAAGCTGTTGCGCCATGGCCATGCCGGCGGCCGCTCGCGCCTGATGGCCGCCCAGTAACATTGGTCTGTCTCATGGATTTGGAAAGGGCGCTCGCAAGAGCGCCCTTTGTCATACGCAGGGGTTCGCGCGGGACGGAAGCGCCCAAGATGATAAGCCTCAAGATTGTGCAATAAGTTGACATCCAATCTGATTGAAGCAGTCAGCCGGTGTTTGTAACCCCACCCCGGCCCCTGCCCATCACCAAGCTACGCCAGGGCTTCGCCTGGCGAGAGGGGAGGGGCTTTTAGCTCGGAGTTTCATGGTTCTCTTCCCCTCCCCTTGTGGGGAGGGGATAGGGGTAGGGGGCCAAACGGAACTTTGCCGGAGTCAGGCAAAAATATTCAGCTATGGTAGCGCGGGATGGTTTCCGGCAATACGCGGGCCGGATTCGTGTTTACCCTGGCTGACTGAGGGGCATCGGTGACCAACGCGCTTTACTATGGCGATAATCTGCAGGTGCTGCGCGAAAATATCACCAGCGAATCCGTCGATCTGGTCTATCTCGACCCCCCATTCAACTCACAGGCCAGCTACAATATTCTGTTCCGCTCGCCCGCCGGAAAATCCGCCGAGGCGCAGATCGAGGCATTCGAGGACACCTGGCACTGGGGCGAGGAATCCGAACAATCCTATCATGAAGTCCTGAATTCCGTGAACACCAACGCCGCTGAAATGCTGCGCGCCATGCGCGGCTTTCTGGGCGAGAACGACATGATGGCCTATCTCGCCATGATGGCGGTGCGGCTTCTGGAACTTCATCGGGTGCTCAAGCCGACCGGCTCGCTCTATCTGCATTGCGACCCGACCGCCAGCCATTATCTAAAAATTTTATTGGATGCGGTGTTTGGAGCAACAAATTTTCGAAACGAAATCGTTTGGAAACGCTCGAACCCCAAGAGCTTGGGATCAATCAATTTTGCCAGTTGCAACGATACTATATTGAGATACTCCAAGAGCGCCAAGGCAACTTTCCATCAACCCTATGAGGAACATGACCCCAATTATGCGGAGAGTGCCTATAAATATAAAGATGACCAAGGTATATACCGGTTGCTACCGCTTCTCAACCCAAACGACAATCGACCGAATCTGACTTATGAATTCCTGGGTGTTACCCGTGTATGGCGTTGGACAAGAGAGCGAATGCAGGACACATATGAGAGCGGATTGGTTGTGCAACTCAAATCGGGCGCTGTTCCGCAATACAAAAAATACCTACACGAATCGAAAGGAAGAACTGTATCGAATTGTTGGACGGATATCCCCCAAGCAGCGGGCAATGAATCATTAGGCTATCCCACACAAAAGCCCCTCGCCCTTCTTGAGCGCATTATTAATGCCTCCAGCAATCCGGGCGATGTGGTGCTTGACCCGTTTTGCGGCTGCGGCACGGCGGCGCATGCGGCGCAAAAGCTGGGCCGTCAATGGATCGGCATCGATGTCACCTGCCTCGCTATCGGCCTGATCGAACGGCGTCTGAAAGACGCGTTTGTCGGCATTGCATTCGATGTGCACGGCACGCCGAAAACCCTGCAGGACGCGGTCGATCTGGCGGAACGGGATAAATACCAGTTTCAATGGTGGGCCGCATCCGCCGTTGGCGGCAGGCCTTATGCCGGCAAGAAAAAAGGCGCCGACGGCGGCATAGACGGCATTCTGTTTTTCAGGTCTGGGGCCAAAACCACCGAAAGCGCGATCATCTCTGTCAAGGGCGGCAATAATGTCGGCGTTGGCGCGGTACGCGATCTGCATTCGGTGATCGAGCGCGAGAAGGCGGCGATCGGGGTGCTGATTACCGCGGCGCTGCCCACCCGCACTATGCAGAAAGAAGCGGCGGCGGTTGGCCTATATGATTGCGGCCTCGAGGAGAAATTCCCGCGCTTGCAGATTATTACGCTGGCTGAACTGTTTCAGGGCAAGCGGCCACGTATTCCTCTGGTTGACACCGCCGCCACTTTCCGCACCGCCGCCCGCGAGGACTTAAGCAATCGAAGGCAGGGAAAGCTGGATATATAGCCGCGCGAACGCTCTATAAAGGCCACTCCGCGCCGGTAAAACAGATGCTCGCCGCGATATGGTTTTTTCGGCTATGCTATGGATCGCCGGTCAGTTGGGGCTGACCGTACCATTGGTGCAACCGTTCAGGCAGAGACCCATTCCATGAAAAACGCCCTTCCAGAAACCATGCGCGCCATCGCCATCACCCAGCCTGGCGGGCCGGAGGTGCTTCAGCCTGTCATGCTGCCCACGCCTGCCGCAGGGGTGGGGGAAGTGCTGATCGAGGTGGCGGCGGCCGGCGTCAACCGCCCCGATGTGATGCAGCGCCAGGGTTTTTATCCGCCCCCGCCAGGCGCGCCGGACACGCCGGGGCTGGAGCTGGCGGGCGCCATTGTGCAGATCGGATCGGGTGTGACGGGCTGGTCGGTTGGGGACAAGGTCTGTGCGCTGGTGGCCGGGGGCGGCTATGCGCAATATTGCGTGGCGCCCGCCGTGCAATGCCTTCCGGTTCCAGACGGTATGGGGATGGTGGCTGCCGCCGCGCTGCCGGAAACCTTTTTCACGGTCTGGACCAATCTGTTTGACGGGGCAAAAATGCAGGCGGGCGAAACCGTGCTGGTGCATGGCGGCAGCAGCGGCATCGGCACAGCCGCCATTCAGATCGCCAGGGCCTTTGGGGCACGGGTCTTCGCCACTGCAGGCAGCAGTGAAAAATGCGCGGCCTGTGTCAATCTGGGGGCCGAACGGGCGATCAATTACCGGACCGAGGATTTCGTGGAAATCGCCATGGAAATGACCGCTGGGGCCGGGGTCAATATTGTTCTGGACATGGTGGGGGGGGATTATGTCGCCCGCAACCTGAACTGCCTTGCACAGGGGGGGCGGCACGTGTCCATCGCCTTCCTGCAAGGCTCCAAGGTCACCATCAACCTGCTGCCTGTCTTGCAAAAGAGGCTCGTTATGACAGGTTCCGGGCTGCGTCCTCGCAGCGTGGCTGAAAAAGGAGTGATCGCCAGCGCGCTCCGCGAACATGTCTGGCCGCTGCTGTCGGCGGGCAAGATCCGCTCAGTGATAGATTCCACCTACCGGCTGGAGGACGCGACGGCTGCCCACGCCCGCATGGAAAGCAGCGCCCATATCGGCAAGCTGGTTCTGACGCTTTAGAGCCGGTCTGGTTGAACCTGATGGTTTAGTCAAACCGGAAATGCCTGAATATTAATATTTAGACCATGGTTTTCGGATCGGGCGGGATCGACAGGGACGCCGCGATCTGCGCCGGACATGGTCCAGGTACGCGGTTCGGCTTTATCTTGTCCTTTCGATCGCCTATATATGCCCTGTACACGCCGTGCAAAGTTCGCTCAGTCCTCTTTACTGAATGAAATTGTCATTGAAAATAATGGAGTAATGTAATGACGCGACCGCTGATGCCCAAAGCGACCGCCGTTTGGCTCGTGGATAACACCTCGCTAAGCTTTGAACAAATCGCTGAATTTTGCGGTTTGCATTTGCTCGAGGTGGCCGGGATCGCGGATGGCGAGGTGGCGATTGGTGTCAAGGGGTTGGACCCTGTCACGGCCAGCCAGCTTACGCGCGAGGAAATTGCGCGCTGCGAAGCCGATACGCAGACCCGGCTGCAATTACGCACCAGCAGCCACCCGGAAACAGCGAAAAGGTCAAAGGGCGCACGCTATACACCTGTCTCGCGCCGTCAGGACCGCCCGGACGCCATTGCCTGGCTGTTGCGGCATCACCCTGAATTAAGCGATAGCCAGATTGGAAAGCTGGTGGGCACCACAAAGGCCACGATACAGTCCATTCGCGACCGGTCACACTGGAATCAGGCCAATCTGAAGCCCGTGGACCCGGTCAGTTTAAGTCTGAGCACGCAGATCGAGCTGGACACGCAGGTAAGAATAGCCGCCGAACGGGCGGCAAAGGCCAAGGCCAAAAGCGGCAAAGTCGCTATAGCCGGCGGAACCTTGCGCCCTCTGGAGGAAACGACGGCTGGCGGGGGGGGCCATGAGGATGATTAGGGGTTAGGCACGACACTACTGGCGGGTGAGACCCGCTTGCCTTGGGAAGGGTCAGGCCGCCGCCATGGTACGGTCGATTTCGTCGACCAGTTCACGCAGGTGAAAGGGCTTGGACAGGACCTTGGCCCCTTCCGGCGCATCCCCTCGTGGGTTTAGCGCGACAGCCGCAAATCCGGTAATGAAAACGACTTTTAAATTTGGCTGTGAAGCCACGGCGCGGCGGGCCAGTTCGATGCCGTCCATTTCTGGCATGACGATATCCGTGACCAGCATGTCGTAGACACCCGTTTCCAGATAGGGCAGCGCATGATCGCCGCGCATAACCGATGTCACCTCGTGTCCCGCCTTGGTCAGGGACCGGGCCAGAAAACGGCACAGCGACTCATCATCTTCCGCCAACAGAATAATTGCCATCTGGTTCCCTTCCCGATCTTACCGGCGTCAAAATGCTGAAATATCCCAAATCGCGGTCAAATGCGCCGCACTTTGGGTAAACTCCCTGAAGGGCATACAGCCCCTGTTTTTCAGGATGATTGCTGTTAATATGGCCTGGATTGGTAAACAGGCATTAAACGTCCGCGGCTTTCCGGTTGATTTTATTCTATGTTATAAGGGTTACAATGGCTCCGGCGCCGCACGAATGGAAATGAGTATGGACAGAGCGGATCTGTTAACAGTTACGGATTTGGGACGCGGCAAAGACCGGCAACTGCACGTTGATGCGAGTCCCTCTTTCCGCATACTGCCACCCGCGCTCCGCACCAGTCCGCTGATCTTTAACTCCCCGCATAGCGGGTCCGAGTATCCAGATGATCTGATGGCCTCTACTGGTCTTGACCCGACATCCCTGCGCCGGTCAGAGGATAGTTTTGTGGATCAGTTGTTTGCTGATGCCCCGCTCCATGGGGCGCCACTGTTGAAGGCCCTGTTCCCGCGCGCCTATCTGGATGTTAATCGGGAAGCTTTCGAGCTGGATCCCCTGATGTTCGAGGATACGCTGCCGGATCATGTGAATACGCGTTCGCTACGTGTTGCGGCAGGCTTCGGGACCATCGCCAGGGTCGTGGCGGAGGGCATGGCGATTTACCGTAAGAAATTGCCATTTTCCGAGGCTGAGCGCCGGGTGGCGGCGCTTTATCACCCCTATCACAACGCCCTGTCCGGGCTTTTGTCCGGCAGTCTGCAACAGTTCGGCTGTGCGCTTCTGATTGATTGTCATTCGATGCCGTCGGCGGGGGCCCCGTCCATCTCCGCAGACCGGCGGGGTGTGGATATTATTTTAGGGGACCGGTACGGCACATCCTGTGGGCCCCTGATTTCTCAAACCATAGAAGAGATTTTACGCGGTCAGGGCTATCAGGTGGTCAGGAACAGCCCCTATGCAGGCGGCTATATCACGGATTGTTATGGCCGTCCCGGCCACGGGCAACATGCCGTTCAGATAGAAATTAACCGCGCGCTGTACATGGATGAAACCCAGGTCACCAGGTCAGACGGGTTCGCCCGGGTCAAACAGCATATGTCGGACCTGATTTTTGTATTATGCCAGCGTCTGACGCCAGAACTCATAATTTCTTCAAAGAGTTAGTATTAAAGCAATTCCTTTTGTGACTGAACCCATTGGTTCAGTCACGGAAGGTAAAATTACTCTGTATTTTATTGTGCCCGGGAATAAAAAAGGCCGTTCCCGTGGGAACGGCCCGAGTTTAGGGAGGAAACGCCCAGGAAGGGCACGCAGCAATCAATGTGAATCGATTACTGCAATGCACAAATTACCACCGCAGTGCAAAAAATCAATAGAAAAATAGCTTGTTGTAAAATTATTTTGCGGCGCACAAAAATCTGTATCTTCAAAATCGACACCGATAAACCTGAATATTACACTGACAATTAATACGGTTATCGCATCTATTAACCAAACGAATATCACCGCATTTACGCCCTGACCGATTTTTGCGGGCGGGCAACCGCCTGGAGCAGTATGCGATTATCTGGGGAATCGTCCAGATCACCGGATGATCGCACAACCCGGCTACGCCTGCGCGGCGAGAGGGGATCATTGGGTCAACTTAAAATCATCCCGCTCTAGAACCAGAACCGGATGCCCGCCACCAGCGAAGGAATATCTGTTTTTTCGCCGTTGTTCCGGGCCATGCTCCTGGTCTGGCCCAGCTTTTGCTGCCAGTTGACGCCAATATAAGGGGCGAATTCGCGTTTTATTTCGTATCGAAGACGCATTCCCAGTTCAATATCGGAAACACCGGCGCCTACGCCCAATTCCCTGACATTATGTGCGGAAAGGTTCATCTCCATGGCGGGTTGTAAAATCAGCCGCTGGGTCAGCAGCAATTCATATTCGGCGGACAGGCGTGCGGACAGATCACCTTTGTTGCTCAAAAACAATGCCGCGTCAGTCTCAAAATAATAGGGGGCCAGGCCTTGCACGCCTAATACGGCATAGCCGCGCCGCGGATTTGGTTCCGGGTCGTAGCGGACGCCCGCCTGCACATCGAAAAAATCCGTAAGCAGACGGCTATATAGTAGCTGCGCCTCGGTGTCTTCGACTTTGCCGCCGATGCGCTTTGCTCCCTTGGTTTTCAGCCAAAGTTTCTCATAGTCACCTCCAACCCAGCCTTGCACATCCCAATTCAGGCTGTCGTGTCCATCCTGGGCGCGATACTCAAACTGGTCTGCCTGAAAGAAAATGTAATTTGGCTCATGCTCTCCCATCGCGGAAGCCTCAGTTGTCAATATACAGAACAGGATCATGAAACCCGCCACACACCTATTCACGGCCTGTCTCCATCGCCGCGGCAACCGGCGCTTCCACAATCACCTTGCGCATCATGCCGCTCATCATGTGATAGAGAAGATGGCAGTGGAACACCCATTCGCCCATCGCATTGGCGGGCACGTCGACACTTAATGTCTGGTCCGGCATGACATTGACGACATGTTTGAGCGGGCTAAATTTTCCATGGCCATTATCGAGTTGCATCCACATGCCATGCAGGTGCATGGGGTGGCTCATCATGGTCTGGTTGACGAAGGTGAAGCGGACCCGTTCGCCATATTTCAGGCGGATAGGCTCCGCCTCGGAATATCTCCGTCCATTGATCGACCAGAAATAACGCTGCATGTTTCCGGTCAGTTTCATCTCGATCACGCGGTCCGGCGCACGATACTCCGTATACGGAGTCATGGATTTCAGATCGCCGTATACCAGCGCCTTGCCGCCTTTCTCCGCCGCCTTTGGCGCAAGACCGCTCTGTGTCCCTTCCCTATCCATTCCGGCGATGTCCATGCCCTCCATGCCGGCCATCGGCGCATTGTTTGCATCGCCCATATCCATACCCATATCCGTCATGGTCAGCAGCGGGCGCGGGCGCAGCGCGGGAATTTCCCCGTTCATCCCTTCCTTTGTCGCCAGGGTTCCGCGTGCGTAACCAGTCCGGTCAAGGGATTCCGCAAACACCGTGTAAGGCTTTTCTTCTTTGGGCTGAACAATAACGTCGTAGGTTTCGGCCACCGCCACGCGCAGTTCATCGACCGGGACCGGCTGCACATTATTGCCGTCGGCCTGCACGACCGTCATTTTCAGACCGGGAATACGCACATCGAAGATGCTCATGCTGGAGCCGTTGATAAGCCGCAGCCGTACCCGTTCACCTGGTTTGAACAGGCCGGTCCAGTTCTGCCCCGCGCTTTTGCCGTTGATCAGGAAGGTATAGCTGCTGACATCGGCGATATCCGTTGGGGCCATGCGCATCCGACCCCAGGCGAGGCGATCCTTTATCGCCGCGCCCAAACCTTCATCGGACACGTCCTTAAAAAATGTTCCTACGGTGCGTTGCGCGTAATTATAATAGTCGCTGTTTTTTTTAAGATGGCCCAGGATCGCCTCGGGTTTTTCATCTGTCCAGTCGGACAGCATGACCACATAGTCCCGGTCATATTTGAAGGGCTCGCGTCTGACGGGCGCGATAATGATCGGGCCATACAGGCCCTCCTGCTCCTGAAGTCCGGAATGGCTGTGATACCAATAGGTGCCTGCCTGCCTGATTCTGAAATGATAGGTAAAAGTCTCACCGGGTTTGATACCTGGAAAACTGACACCGGGTACGCCATCCTGTCTAAAGGGCAGCAATATCCCATGCCAATGGATGGAGGTATCCGTGTCCATCTTGTTGGTGACATTGATGATTACGTCTTCGCCTTCGGTAAAGCGTAAGACCGGACCGGGAATTTGCGCGTTGATCGCCATGGTCAGACGATCCCCGTGGTCATAACCTGCCCGCATTTTATCTATCGTCAGATCATAGGCGCCGGCAAATGTGCCGGAACCGCTGATCAACAAAGTGAGAAAGGCAATGCCAAGGCAAAATTTACGCATGGGCCGTCCTTTCATTTGCCAAAATCGATGCGGCCCATCATTCCGGATTCATAATGCCCCGGCACGCTGCAGGCGAATTCTATCTCCATGGCTTTGGTGAACGTCCATATCAGTTCCTTGCGTTCGTCCGGCGCGAGCATGACGTTATTGGGATCGTCATGGCGCATGGGCATGCCCTTGCCTGCCGTGGCATCCCCCATTTTCATTTTTGAATGATCCATTTTCATCTTCTCCGGGTCGATGCCGGTTGGGGTGATCATGCCCATCTCCATCATCTCGGCCATTTCCCTGCGGTGCTCGGCATGTTCAGCGAGGGTATCGATGCTGAATTCGTGCAGAAGTTCGCCATTGTTTTTCAGAACAAATCGTATGGTTTCGCCGGGTTTGACGGATATCGCATCCGGTTCATAGTAATTATCGTACAGATTGACCTCGATGCTGCGGGTGGTTTCTGCGGGGTTGCCCGGTGCGCCGAACTCGTAGGTGTGCGCGGGGCCAGCCATGGCCGGAACGGGAAGAACGGAGACGGCGGCGCCGAAGATTATGGCAAGTGAGAAGAACAGCGGATTCATGGTGTGTCCTGTATTTTGCAAGCATGAATAGCCCAGCGTGTGCGTTTGCGCAGCCGTTGGACCGGAATGATGGCGGATTTTTGTGCGGCTAGCGCAGCTTCAGGCGGCGCGCGGCGGATGAAGCGGCGGTTCATGACCGGAGGGAACCGGCAAGCTTAGCGCTTCGTGCAATAGCCGTAATGCTATGGGCGGCACGAAAGCAGTTGCAAAATTTACCTCCGGCATAAAGCTCGAGGACACGCTGACAGGGCAACAACAGGCGCCATCCTCGGGACAGCCCTGGTCCTGCGGCGGTTGCGCCGAGGCGGTGGAGTTTGACCCGTCATCCGTATGTCCGGGCGCGGCCTTGACCACATCATGTCCAACAGCGTGGTTTCCTGCTACCAGACTGACGTCAGGTACCGCAATACCGGCAAATAACAGCGCGGCTACTATCATGGCAATCTTTACCAGACGCTGCATCCGTCCATCCTATGGCGCCAGGGATTGGGATAAATTTCGCATTTTTCATATATAGACGCAGACCGCTATCCCGGCAAGGTGCGAGCGCCAGCCGCAATACTACCGTCCTTGGTCATATCCTCATAAATCTGTCAGAATCACGCTGCGCGAAACGCCGGGTTCCGGCTGGTGGCGAGAAAACCTCCAGGGCGCCGCATCAGTGGCATTTACGGGCGGTCACTTAGTTTGCTAGGATTTGCCGTCAAATAATGGCCAGTCATACTGTATCGGAGACAACCCATGGCTAATAACAGGGTATGCGAGATTCTGGGCATACAACATCCCATTCTTCTCGCGGGTATGGGCGGGGCCTCGGTGCCGAAACTGGCGGCGGCGGTTTCAGAGGCGGGTGGACTGGGGGTGCTGGGTGCGGCGGCCTGCGGACCATCCCTGTTGCGCGAATGGATCAGGGAGGTGCGCAGCTTGACCAGCAAGCCATTCGGAGTTGACACATTGCTGCCGGCATCGGTGCGCCGAAATGACGGCGCCAAGAATTCCGAGGGGCCCTCGCCCATGGATATGATGCCCGAGCATATGAAATTTGCCGAAGAATTCATGAAGCGCGAAGGGTTGACGAAACCTTCCAGAGAACAGATAACCGCGGCCTTTGGTGCGTCGAACCGTGTTGCTGGCGAACCGTTGATGATGACCAAGGAATTTTTCGATGCCCAGATGCAAGTAATCATCGAAGAGCGCGTGCCTGTATATGCCGCCGGACTTGGCAATCCCGGCCCCTGGATGCGTGAATTAAAGGCCAATGGCACCCGGGTCATGGGCGTGGTGGGCGCGGTGCGCCATGCCGTGCAACTGGCCTCTGCCGGGCTGGATCTGATTGTGGCGCAGGGCCATGACGGCGGCGGGCATAATTCGCCCATCGGCACGATGGCGCTGATACCGCAGGTCGTGGATGCGGTGGGCGGCCCAAATGGCATTCCGGTTTTGGGGGCGGGAGGCATTACCGACGGGCGTGGCATTGCGGCCGCATTTTGTCTGGGCGCGGAGGGCGTGTGGGTTGGCTCTGCCTTCCTTGCCAGTGAAGAAGCCGGCATTTTTCCCTATCAGAAACAGGCGATCGTCGACAGCAATGAAGAAAACACCATGGTGTCGAAATCCGTTACCGGCAAACCGGCGCGGCTGATCCGCACCAAATGGGCGCAGGCCTATCAGGACGCCAGGATGGATACATTGCCCATGCCGTTTCAGAATATGGTTTCCGGTCAGGTCATGACAGCAGCGCAGATTGCCAGCCGTGGGGATATTGCCCCCGGCTTTGCTGGCCAGGGCATTGGCCTGATCAAATCGGTGCGCCTGGCGAGGGTAATATTCGATGACCTGCTGGAGGGCTGCAAGCGGGCCATTGCCGCCATGCCGCGCGAGATCTGATGGATATAATATAAGGAATTACTCTAAATTAGTGGATGGACCATGTTTTACCGATCAAACGGAATCGTCTGGGACGATTCCGTTTGATCCGGACATGGTCTGGCAGCCAGTTCTGCCAGGGATGAATTGAGAGCGGCGGATCAGTTGCCCGCGTTAGCTGAACGCTTCTTCGATGGCGCTGATCTGAGCCACAAAGCGTTTATGCGACGGCAATTCGTGCTGCCCTTCAAATAAAAGCTGATCCAGCCGCGCCACGCGTTCATAGAGACGTTTGCTGGCTTCAAGCAAATTAATAAGGCGCACGGGCAGCAACCCGGCGCCGCGCACCGGTCCCCCCAGACAGACCTCTTTCGCCCCCAGACGAAAACCTCGCGCCTCTATATCGTCGGAAACCAGTTCGCCCTGGCGGATGGCGCGCATGGCCAGCAGCCAGGCGGAAACCTGCATCAGGCGCGTGGTCAGGCGCATGCTTTCGCAGGCGTAAATTATACCCATTTTCTGCGATAATTGCTGGCGTTCAATGACGCCTTCCAGTTCCAGATAATCGGCCGCCTGGCGGACCATGGCCATGGATTCGTCGTAAATCCGGAAAAACAGGTCGGAGGCGGCAAATTCCGTGGCGTCGACCGCCTCTTGCTTGTGGCCCAGAGCCTCTGTCGAGAGGTGGTCCATGAGAGTATTTCCTTTGGATATCAGTAAATTACGGCAATATTTTTTGCGCAGTACCATTACATCCTATCAAGTTTTGGGCCGCCTGTCGTGCGGCATGTGTCACATTTTCTCATGAAAATGACGAAATTATTGGTTAATTTCATATGGTTAGTGGGGCATAAAAAAATGGGCCGCGCGAGGCGGCCCAAGTTTCAACAGGGAGCCGTCCGACAGAGCGGATACGTTGGGGAACGAATCCTGAAGACAGCTAGACAATTTATAGTTCTTAATGGTTAACAAAGTATTTTCAGAAGGGATGTCACCAAAAAATTCAACATATAAATTTTAAACACTTACAACAGCCGGGTTCTGTTTGTATCGGTCACATTTATTGCTTTGCAACATGAGCGGATATATCTGCTTTTACTTGATACGGCAAGGGCCGCCCTTGGGGCAGAAATTTAATAACCTATTGTTAACTATGAATAAAATTGTATTATAGACGGAAATTAAAGTTTTATCCTCTACTCTGAAAAATGCAGGATGGAAATGATGCTTGCTATTCATGCTGCGTTGCATCATATCAGTTGGAGACGGGTCCAGCTCTGGTTTGTCATCCATATGAACTACGACGATTTGTTTTTTTTCCCCGAATGTTTAGCAAATAAGGAATTGGCAGATGCTTTATCAGGCTTATGAGATGGCGCACGCGGCCATGCTGCCTGTGCGCGCTGCACTGCGCACAGGCAGCATGGTTTTCAGGAATCCCGCCAATCCGCTGGCTTATTCGCCAGCAATGCCTGGCGTTCTGGCGGGCCTTGAACTTGCCGAGCGGACGACGCGGCGGTACACGAAGCCTGAATTCGGGTTGCTCAGTACACAGATTGATGGGGAAGAAGTGCCCGTCGAGGAAGAGGTCATTTTCCGGAAACCGTTCTGTCAGCTCAAGCATTTTCGCCGGCTCTTTGATGATCCGGGAAGGCGTGCGGATCCGAAACTGCTGATCGTGGCGCCAATGTCGGGGCATTGGGCGACGCTGCTGCGCGGCACGGTGGAGGCCATGCTGCCAGGGCATGACGTGTATATTACGGATTGGCGCGACGCCCGGTCTGTACCCCTGCGGGATGGGCCTTTCAATCTTAATGACTATGTCGATTATGTCATCGAGTTTTTGCGGCTGATTGGCCCGGGCACGCATGTCATGGCGGTGTGCCAGCCCGGTGTGCCGGTGATGATGGCGGTGGCGCTGATGGCGGCCGAAAATCACCGCTGCCAGCCGGCCACCATGACGTTGATGGGCAGCCCCATCGACAGCCGTCTTAGCCCGACAGTGCCTAACAATCTGGCCATGGAAAGGCCATTATCGTGGTTTGAACATAATCTCATAACCAAAGTGCCGCTGCCGGCTGCCGGGTTCATGCGCCCCGTCTATCCGGGATTTTTACAGCTAAGCGGTTTTATGCATATGAATCTGAACAGGCATCTTGATGCGCACCGCAACTTCTTCGGCCATCTTGTGCAGGGCGACGGGGACAGCGCGCAGGCGCATCGCGAGTTCTATGATGAATATCTTTCTGTAATGGACCTGACGGCGGAATTTTATCTGATGACGGTCAGCGAAGTATTTCAGAAGCAAAGCCTTGCCAAGGGCGAAGCGGTCCATCGTGGGCGTCTTGTCCGTTCAAGCGAGATCCGCAAGACGGCCCTGCTGACCATTGAGGGCGAGTTTGACGATATTTCCGGCATCGGCCAAACCCAGGCGGCGCACGATTTATGCGCGAATATTCCGGCCTCAAAAAAGATGGATTACGTGCAGGCCGGGGTGGGCCATTACGGCGTTTTCAATGGCCGCAGGTGGAAATCCGAGATAGCGCCGCGC
>SHWM01000046.1 GCA_009693835.1 Alphaproteobacteria bacterium | reverse complement strand
ATCTGCCCGAAGCGGTATTTGAGGGCGCAATGGAGTTTCAACAACTCTGTAATGATAAAAAGCAGGACGAGGCGCTGGTCGTTCCCATTATCTGGCCTTGCGATGATGATCTGGGCGTCGTGAAAGATTACTGGGATGATCAGAAAGCCGCCGACGCCAGTGCGCAGTCCCTGGCGCGGGTGCTGCAGATATTTTTGAAGTGGCGCGAGGATGCCAATCTCAATCCCGCCGATGCTCCCTGTCTTAAGTGCATCAATATGCTGGCCCATTCCATGGGCAACCGGGTGCTCCGCGAAACCCCGTGGGCGTGGGATAAATATGACATGGCGAATGGTGTGCCGCTGATATTCCGCAATACCTGGCTGGTGGCTGCGGATATTGAAAATGAATCCCTGCATCGCGGCCGCTCGGGTGAACTCATCTGTCATGCGTCGCGTAATGTGATTGTGTATTACGCATCGGATGATCTGGCGCTGCGTTCCAGCAAGGTGGCCAACCTGAAAAACAAGATTGCGTCACGCCGCCTTGGCCATACCGGGCCGAAGGATATGAAACAGACGCCGCCCAATGTGTATGCTGTGGATTGCGATGACGTAAACACCGCTTACGATTTCCCTAAGGGGCATAGTTATTTCCGTTCCGGAAAGGTAAAGGGGACACCAGGAAAAGTGTTCGATCACATATGGGGTACACTGATGGATGGACGGGTCTTTCCTAAACTGGAAGACGAATTCCGGCGCACCAGCATTATCCGGGATTGATTCAGATCGGCGCGTGTTCAGCCCAGGCCGGCCAGCGTGGCTTTAACCCGCGCGCCGCGCATCATCGCTTTGCTTTCGGCATAGGCCTGCGCGGATAGCTGCGCCAGTTGCGCCGCCAGTTCTTCCGTGCGCCCGGCTAAGGCGGCGGGTTCCGTGTCCAGTCCCATCAGAAAGCCATTTTCGTGCATTTCCTGAGGTGACAGCGGGCGGGCGCTGAGCGCCACCGATTCAAAGACTGATCTTGGCAGGGAGGCCTCGAACAGAACTGGCAGCCATTCCGGAATCGCGATGCCGATCGCAATTTCGCTAAGCTGATATTTGAACGGGCCGTCCACGCCAAACCGGTAATCGCAGGCGGATGCCATGATGAAGCCCCCGGCGATGGCGTGGCCTGTGACCAGCGCAATGGTGGGCAGTGGCAGCCCGTAGAGCTTTAGCGCGATCTGGGCAAAATAATCGAGGTGCTTCTTCTGTGCAGCGGCGTCCATTTGTGTCACCGCCTTGACGTCAAGCCCGGCGCTGAAAAAACCCGGCCGGCCAGTGAGCACCAGCGCCCTTGCGCCACTGGCGCACACCTCGTCAAGGGTCCGTGAAAACTGGTTCAGCCAGTCATTGGTCATGACATTGACCTTGCCGTCATCCGTGGCAATGGTCGCGATGTGATTGTGTATCTGACAGGTAATTGACATGGGGACGGCTCCTCGCGCGCTGAATGATCTGCGCCGAGTTTATAATATTCCGGCTTTGATTTCCACCCTCAGGAAGCTGGCGGCGCTTACGCCTGCCTTGGCAAAGTACCCGCCTCCAGCGTGACGCCGCTGATTACGGACGCCTGATCAGAGGCCAGCCAGATGATGGCGGCGGCGATTTCTGCCGGTTTGTTGACGCGCCCGGCGACGCTCATCCTTGCGCCCATTGCCATTACTTTTGCTGGCATACGTTCGGTCATGCCGGTCTCGGTAAAGCCGGGAACGACCGTATTGACACGGATGCCCTGGGCCGCGTGATCGATGGCCAGGCATTGGGTAAATGCGAAAACCGCGCCTTTGGACGCGCCATAGGCCAGCAGGTTCGCCCGGCCCTTGCCCGAACCCGACGCCACATTGATGATGACGCCGCGCCCGCGCGCAATCATCTGGGGCAAAACCGCCTTGGCGGTCACGAACATGCCGCGGATATTGACGTTGAACGCCAGATCCCAGTCCTCGTCTGTCGCGGTTTCCAGAGTGCCGGTGGGGCGTACTGCTGCGTTATTGACCAGCACGTCAATGCGGCCTTCACGTTCCAGAATAGTGTTGATCAGTGAACGGACGGAATTCGTATCGGTGATGTCGAGTGTCGTGGCGATAATTTCCGTTCCGGCTTCGCTCGCCAGCGCCATCACCCCCTGGGTGGCCGCATCTCCGATACCAAACGTGTACACCCGGTCGCCAAGGGCTGCAAAACCAAGGCTTGCCGCACGCCCAATGCCGTAGGTGCCGCCTGTGATCAGAACGATCCGGCGCGCACTCATTCAAGCACACCCAGCACATCGGCCCAGAACACCAGTTCCTCCGTTCCCACACGCTCAGGTTCGTCCGGCGCCTCCAGAAAGCGCAGCAATATCCACATGCCGTCGCGCGGATTATCGACGACTTCGGCAATTTCGCCGTCGCGCAATTTTACCTTTGCGCCCTCTTCAATGGCGACAAGATCAAGGGTCAGCACCACGCCTTCCAGCCGCGCCATGGTGCCTGCGCCGCGCTGTTTGTCCTTTTCTGCCATCACATACTCCCGTTAGAAAAAAACAGTGAGGTTCTTCGCCAGCAATGTGCTCTGGTCCAGCAGAATGACGCGCCCCGCCACCTTCCAGCCGTTATCCGATTTACGCAGCCTGTCGGTGCGTTCGCCAACAAAAATATCGGTCTCATCGTCGACCCGGTTGCGATAGACCATAAACCGGCTTTTCACTTCCAGTTCCCGAACCCCGCCCGCCCCGGTTGCGTTTCCCGCAATCTGCACATTGGTCACCAGATGGCGCACACGGGACAGCGGTTCTTCCGCCCAATGAATGCCGGTTTTAATCTGCGCGACCCGCTGGGTCAGCGTATGCTTGCCCTCGTCGAACCAGGCCGCGTCCAGCCCTTCGGCGGAATTTTCAGCCCGCTGCTGGGCGCCATATTTGACGTTGCGGCGCAGCGGCATGAAATAGGTCACATCCGGCGTCAACAGATCCAGCCATTCTTCAAATCGCCGGTCATCCAGAAGTTCCGCCTCGTGATAGTAAAATGCCTCGATTTCGCGCTGCAGCAGCAGTGCGTCAATCGCAGTTTCGCGCGTGTTCATGGCCGCCTGCGTGCCAGAATTCCGGCGAGGTTGGAATTTCGGGCCGGGTGCAGTTGCGCGCCATCTTCTGCGTCCATGAATTGCGCCCAGCGCTGATAAAAAATGCGCTGGTTCTGTTCGGTGACGGCAGTGGTGTATACGGCGTCCTGCAGGTCCGGGGCGGCCTGTTCATAGCCCAGCCCCATCTGGTAATTATAAGGATAGCGCCCTGCCTCCATGCCGGCACTTGCAGATGTTGCATAATTCCAGTTTTCCATATCATCCTGCTCCGTCAGGCCCGCCGGCCCGGCATAGCGCAGATAATAACGCCGCAGCACGTCCTTGACTGTGGCGGGCGCGTCCGCATCCACCAGGTACCATTTCCATATTTCCATTTCGCGCGGCCCGTTCGGGTGCCAGGTAAACAGCGCGCGCGGCTGCATGCCGTGGAAGGACAGGTTGGGAAAGATGGTGCCCACCGCGGCCAGTGTGCGTTTGCTGTCACCAAGATTAGCCACGCGCGCATGATAGATGTGTTTGTAATATTCCTCGACTTCCGGGGTTAGCGTGAATTGCGGCACATAATCCGGCTCTTCATAGTGCGGCAGATTGCCAATCACCCCGTGCCCTTCATTGGGAAAGCCGACGCTGGCGAATGGCGGCGGCCGTTTTGCGCCCTGCCGCCTGACGATGGGGGCGTCGCGGCGGCCGGCTCCGCTGGGGCCGATCGACACCATGTCCACCGAGCGGTGACTGGTGATGTGATACAGATCGCCGATAAAATTCTCCGCGCCGAATTTCCAGTTGCTCGGCACCTTCCATTTCTGAATGCCGCCGATTATTTCCGAACCGCCCGGCCGGCCGTCGCGATGATCGAGCACGGCGTCCAGATACACGCCCATGCCGCCCAGATAGGTAGCGAAATCGGGCGCCTTTTCATCCCACGTGGCCCAAATACTGCCTTTATAATTGACCAGTTTGGCGACCGGGACCAGCCCCCATTGCGACTTGTCCAATTCGTCGTGATAGATGGCTTTATATTGCGGCACGCCGGCCAGCCCGCCCGGCGCGCCCGCTAAATTTCCGTCTACGGAATAACTCCAGGCGTGATAGGGGCAGGTGAAGACGCGCGCATTGCCCTGGTCATACCGGCACACTTTCATGCCCCGGTGGCGGCAGGTGTTCAGGAAGACATGAATTTTCCCATCCCGGTCGCGGGTCATGATTACCGATTCCGCGCCCATTCGGGAGACAAAGAAATCATACGGGTTTGGAATCTGGCTTTGATGCCCGACAAACAGCCAGGCCCGGCCAAACACCTGTTTGAGTTCACGGGCATAAATTTCGCCGCTGACAAAGATGTCGCGTTCGATGACGCCACGTTCATTATCTACCCAGCGGCTGCCCGCCCTGACATCTGCGCTGGTCATCGCTCCCCCGCCTGTTCAGATATATCCGCGCGCTATTATGCACGAGACTAAAGCAAAGCCAGAGGAAATTGAAACGTCCGCCTGCCGGGCCCCTTAAAAGGACCCTTGCCGCCGGCTGCTTAGGGCGTCCCCGCCAGTGGCAGCTCTACCGAAAATCGGCTGCCCTTACCCGGCACGCTCTGTAGCCGGATGCTGCCCTGCATCAGTTCAGCAAGGCGTTTGGATACGTGCAGGCCGAGGCCCAGCCCCTGCCCAATGTCATCATAGGCGGTGGCGTTCTCACCCCGCACGAACTTGTCGAATATGCGTTTTTGCAGATCGACCGGAATGCCTACGCCCGTGTCCCATACGGTAATGATGGCCACGGGCTGGCCCGACTCCAGCCCGGTGCTGACTTCCACGCCAATCGCGCCGTCGTTCTCGGTAAATTTAACGGCGTTGCTGAATAGATTGACCATGATTTGTGTCAGCAGCATCGGATCGGCCATGACCTTCCAACCGGGACTGACGGCGGTTTTCCTGAGATCCAGATGTTTCGCCTGGGCGCGCATCTGAACGATTGTAATAGATTGTTCAACGACCTCCGCAATATCGACGAGTTTGAGGTTCAGGGCCAGTTCGTCGCCGTCTATCTGCGCTGAATCCTGCATGGCGTTAATGAGGGACAAGAGATGCCGACCGGACCGCAGTATGTCGTCGGCATAACCCGCATACTGTTCGTTCAGGCCGCCAAACAGTTTCATCGTCATGGCTTCGGAAAATCCGAGAATGGCGTTCAGGGGTGTGCGTAATTCATGGCTCATGGTGGCCAGAAAGTCTGTCTTGGCGCGAAGGGCCCTCTCGGTGCGGCCGCGTTCGATATCAAGCTGGACGTTGCGGCGTAACAGCGCTTCCTTCGCCTGCTCAAGCTCGCGGTGGGCCAGGGCGGCCCGGTCTTCTGCCTCGAAGCGCTCGGTGACATTAACCCCAACGCCGCGAAAGCCCTGAAAATTTCCGCTGTCAGGCGCGGAGAATGGCACGCCGCTCATATGCAGATGATATTTTTCTCCCGCCGGTCCCCGCACCTGAAATATGGCGTTACGAAACGGCTGATGCTTGCTAAATCCCTCCGGCGGGGGTGCATCTTCGCCGCTGCGTTCAACAAAACGGCCCATCGCACTCAGTCCCTGTCCGATGAAAAGGGCGGCGGGTGTGCCCAGCATGTCGGTGGCCCGTTCGGAAAGTGCACTCAGATTTCCGGCTGCGTCCAATTCCCAGAACAGATCGGAACTGGCGCGCAACTGATCCTGAAGCCGGGACGCGTTATGCGCGGGCGTAACAGGGGCGGGTGGGCTGGCCGCCTCAACATAATGGCCGACAATGCCCAGCAGGACTTTGGCATTGTCAAAAAAAGGGTAATGGTAGGAGCGGACATGCCGCGCCCGCAAGCCGGAGTCCGATTTTGCGATCTCGTCGCGAAAGTAGCTTTCCCCGTTATTGCTGATGAAGCGGAAAACATCACTTGCGATCTGTCCATTCTCCGGAGGCGATCCGGCTATGGACGGGTAGCCCGCGCTGACGAACAGTATTTTTCCGGTAGGCCCGGCCACGTAAAAAGCCGCGTCGCCGGAAAAGTTGATCCGGCGCGCTACTTCTTCGAGAAGCCGGGTTATCAAATTTCCCTCCCCGGCTTCACCGGGCGCCGATGAAGTTGCAGAGAGGGGGATCATTTCCCCGGCCTCGTTACGTGTAAACCCTTGCATGCGTCTGTCTCAAGCCCGGCGTTAATCAACAGGTGGCCCTATTCTACCGCAATTTCATCGCAGCTTTTTGCAACTCAGAATCATTATGCCAGTAATTTAACGTCGCCCGCGACTGATCTGAAGATATTTCTCTAAACAATTCAAGGACATTTCTAAGCCCGCCCTCGGATTGGCGCTTGTTGCTGCGAGATTGAACCAAAAGAAGCGCCATCGTTGAGAAAGGGGCTTCACTGAACTTTAGCGCCTTGCACAATATTGCAAATGGGGTGATGTCCTCATCCAGCACAATGCGATTGAGCGTCGCGAAGGAAATTCCCGCCAAATTGGACAATGCCGCGCAAAAAGCCGGTATGCGCTGGTTTCGCAGCATATTAATGACGAGTTCTACGCTGAGCCGGTCTTCCTCGCGCAGGGTGCCGGCAAGCTTGATGGCGGAATTCTCAATATTGGCGCCGCGTTCTTCCTTGCTTGCCTTCAGAACCCCGCGCGTGGCGGTTTCGAGCAATGGGTCCAGCTCGTGTTCCGCAATGTCAAAATCCGTTAGAATTTTCTGCCGTAATTGCGCGGAAACCCACCAGAACATCTGGTTCGCCAGACTGGACGGCAGGTCGGTGCGTGACAAAAGCGGTTCCTGAAATTGATCAAACCGGCGGCTTTCGGCCACCAGATAGGCCATGGCTGAAGCGGAGACTTCGGCGTTCGGGTTCCGGATCAGAGTTTCCAGCACATCCGGGGAGGCGGCATGTTCCACCAAAGCGTCGCTTACGGACGCTGGGACGTGATCGCGCATGGCGATGCAAAGCTGATGCTCGCGAATACGCAGCCGCACAATCTCGATCAGCGTGGTTTCCTTGACAATCCGGCAATGTTTGAGTATCGGACCCGCAACAGAAATATCGTCTCTGGCCAGCATTTCGATCAGGCCTTCCGGAGCAGCCGGCGAATGCGCCAGTTGCGCCGCCAGGTGCTGGCGTACCTGCAATTTCATATCCTTGACCAGGCGGGTCAGCACCTGGTCTGTCAGCGCGCGCTCGCGATCGTTCAGCCGGCCATCCGATGATATGACCAGATCCAGAACATTTTCGGCCAGTTGCGGGCGCGATCGTTTGGTGCCTTCACGCGCCATGGCGATTAGTGAGGACGTATCGCGATGTGTTTCCGACATTATGATTACCGTTTAACGCCATATTTCCGGCCCAAGATCCCGCACCCGCCCTTTTAGAGGCTGCTTGACCCTATAGCGCTATTGCAAATTTTCTGTTAACAGATCGGCCACGGTGCAATTCAAACAGGGAATGTGGATGATGGCGCCTCACGGACGCGCACGATTTGTTAATGATTCCGGTGTCGATGAGATATTGATCGGAGTGCAGGAATTTGAGTGCATGGGCGCATCGGCGCCGCATGATCATCCGCATATCTATCTCGACATGGGCCGTGAATCGCATATCCGTTGCCCCTATTGCGGCACACTGTTTCGGCTCGACGCGGCGCTGGGCCCCCACGAGGCCCGGCCACAGGATTGTCTGCACGCCGGCTAACGGAAATTGAGCGCCCTCCAGATCAGCGCCATTCCCACCCGTTATGGGAGCCATATTGGCATTTGCAGATGCCCCGGACGGATATACCCGCCTGTTCTTGGAACCTCATCCAATTCCACACTGATACGGGACCTGCAGATCATACGCGACTTTCCAGCCGCTGTGCTGGTAACGTTGATGGAAATGGGCGAACTGCTGTGGGCGGGACCGGCATTGCCTGAGTTGGGGGCCGCCTGTACAGACCATGGCATGCGGCATATTTACCTGCCGATTGTGGACCAGGATATCCCTGATCGAAAGTGGGAAAGCCACTGGGGCCAGTACGGCCCGGAATTTCACGATCTGCTTCGGAACGGCCGGAATATTGTCTTTCACTGCCGCGGCGGGCAGGGACGCGCCGGGCTGGCGGCTACACGCATGCTGATCGAAATCGGTGAAACACCCTCCCAGGCCATGGCGTTCGTCCGCAGGGCGCGCCCGGGCGCCATCGAGACAAGGGGGCAGGAAGACTATTTACTTCGCCTTGGGACGTAATTTTAACGCGACCTGTCCGCCGTAAGCTGCTTTAATATTGGTTATAAGATTCATCACAGGGTGGGAAAACGGATATGGCGAGTTTCACCTCTAACGGTCTGAAGATAGCTTTTAACGCGGTCGGGTATGGCGACCCCGTACTGTTCTTGCATGGGTTTGCCGCCAATCGCGGGCAGGCCTGGCGGGCCAGCGGCTGGTTTGATCTGTTTGATAAGGCCGGCATCGATTATGCGGCCATGGATCATCGCGGACATGGAGAAAGCGACAAGCCGCATGATCCGGAGGCCTACAAGCTGGACACCATGCTTTCCGACATCATCAATTTTCTCGATTATCTGAAAGCGAAACAGGCGGTAATTATCGGCCATTCCATGGGCGCCATGTTGACCATGCGGCTGCTGACGGCCTATCCAGACCGCTTTAAGGCGGCGGTTCTAGTCGGTGTTGGTTCACGCATGCTGGAAAAACGCGACGACCGGAAGGCCATGGCCGAGGGTATGACGGCAAGCGACCCCAAAACCATCAAGGATGAGCAGGCCCTGTCGTTTCGGGCCTTCGCCGAATCTACCGGCAGCGATATGCAGGCGCTGGCCGCCTGTATCAGCGCGCGCCGCGAACCTCTTGACGAACAGGCGTTGGCAAAAATAAAAATTCCCGTGATGGTCATTACCGGTTCCGATGATGATCTGAGCGGTGCGCCTGAAAAACTCGCGGCGCTGATCTCCGGGGCCAAAGCCGTGACCGTTGAGGGGGCCAGCCATCACACCATCATGGGTGATCCGGATTTCAAGCTGGAGGTGGCGCGCTTTCTGGGTCTGCGCGTAAATCCGTCGGCCTTGCAGGAAGAGGACGAAGAGGCCCGCTGGAAACGCTAGAGCAGCTTGTGATCAGTTAGAATCGCTTGTATAGCCCCCACCCCGGCCCTCCCCACAAGGGGGAGGGAGAAGAAGCCCAGCATGCTGAGGGAATCCCCTCCCCTTGATGGGGAGGGGTTTGGGGCGGGGTGAGAAACGGCAATGTTTATGTTTCAATCCGTTCACAAATTGCTCTAGAGGCTTTCTGTTTCAGGTTAAGGCACTAGACCATGTTCGGATCAGATGGAATCGCCCGGGGCGATCCGGCAGCCTTCGCCAGAAGGCTTCGGCCTGGCAAGGGCGCCACAAACACAAGCCTTACCGTGAAACCCTGGATTGCTGCGGCGCGTTCCGCGCCTCGCAATGACGCGGACGTTTTGCCGAGTCCTTCAATCACGGACAGACCCTAGCTTTTTTGTTTGACCAGCGCGTCGCTACTCCGGGGAGATAAGGGCCTGGGCAGAGAGCCTCGGTCCTGACGATGGGTAACGGCGGCTGTGAGCTGCATCGCCGCCTGGATCAAACTATCCAGATGCCGGGTCAATTGGTAATTATTGATGGACTGGGGCGTCAGGGTGCCATGGTCCATAAGCGCTGCGCCAACCTGCCGCAGAACTGAAGCGGTTTCCTCTCCCAGATTGGCCAGCAGCGCCGTCCAGTGATGGCTGGGTTCCACCGTCAGCTGATGTTTTATGGGAATGAGAGCAAACCCCAGCATGTGGGCCAGGCAACGGCTGACCAGCGGATTGCCGGATATCGCCTCCAGATCAGCTGCGACATCAACTGGCATGAACAATTTTTCGGATAAATTGTAGTATCTGGCCAGTTCGCTATGCCCCACCCGGGTCACCATGGCCGCCGCTTCCAGTCCGCCGCTGGCCTTGACCAGCCTTTTGCTCGCCTGCTTAAGCGATGTGTATTCCCCCTCGGACCTGGGTCGGGCAACCGGCGCGATCTGACTCATTATTGCAACCATTCCTAGTGGGACCGCTGTCAAAGGTTAACGGAGCAGCCCGGCATTTATACGAGAATCAAGAGATATTCACCTCTATAACGAGAGGAAAATTAAATTATATTCCTGTTGATTGTAATAATTATATATACAATTATTGCGAGAGTTCAGTTCGCGCGTGTCCGCAGGATCAGACGACAGTCTGCCAACGTCACATGGTGAACTGGTTTAAGTGTTTTCCCGGGGCCTTCCGTAAAAGGGCCTTTCAGGAAATGCCGGCAGTAATCCCCATCCTGCTGGTAGTCTGCCGGTCCCTTGTGACGATTCGCCCCCGTCATTAGGGGCCGGCACGAATTTTTATCTCGCTCAAGTTTTTCAGCCGTAAAAAAACCAGGGCAGCGATTGCCCGCTGCCCTGGTTCTTCGAGATATACCGCGTGACTGAATGGCGGCCCAGAAGTGCCGGCGGAAGGCTTACATCATGCCGTCCATTCCGCCCATGCCACCCATGCCACCCATTCCGCCCATGCCACCCATTCCACCGCCATCGCCTTTTTCCGGCTTATCGGCCACCATGGCTTCGGTCATGATCAGCAGCCCTGCAACGGATGCGGCGTCCTGCAGGGCAGTGCGCACGACCTTGGTCGGATCGATGATTCCGTCCTTGAACATGTCGACGAATTTTTCGGTTTGTGCATTGTAGCCAATGTTTTTGTCTTTCGACTCCATCAGCTTGCCTACAATGATCGAACCGTCGACACCTGCATTTTCCGCGATCTGCCGGGCCGGGGCCGGGAGAGATTTGCGTACAATGGCGATACCGGCCTTCTGGTCATCATTTTGGGGCTTGAGATTATCGAGTGCGCGAATGGAATAAACCAGCGCCGCGCCGCCTCCGACAACAATGCCTTCTTCCACCGCAGCGCGTGTGGCGCCGAGAGAATCGTCCACCCTGTCCTTGCGTTCCTTCACCTCAACTTCCGTCGCGCCGCCAACACGGATAACCGCCACGCCACCGGCCAGCTTCGCCAGCCGTTCCTGCAGTTTCTCCTTGTCATAATCCGAAGTTGTTTCCTCGATCTGGGCGCGGATCTGGTTACAGCGCGCGTCAATGTCCTTTTTCTTGCCCGCGCCATTGATGATCGTCGTATTGTCCTTGTCGATCATGATTTTCTTGGCGTTTCCGAGCATGGCAAGCGTGACGCTTTCCAGCTTGATGCCAAGATCTTCTGAAATGACGGTGCCGCTGGTGAGGACGGCTATATCCTCCAGCATGGCTTTTCTGCGATCACCGAAACCCGGCGCCTTGACGGCGGCAACCTTCAGTCCGCCGCGCAGCTTGTTGACCACGAGCGTGGCCAGCGCCTCGCCTTCCACATCCTCTGCGACGATCAGCAGCGGTCGGCCGGATTGCACCACGGCCTCCAGAACCGGCAGCATTGGCTGCAGGCTGGACAGCTTGGATTCATGGATCAGCACCAGGGGATTGTCGAGCACGACATTCATTTTATCTGCGTTGGTGATAAAATACGGCGAAAGATAGCCGCGATCAAACTGCATGCCTTCCACAATATCCAGTTCGGTCACAAGGCCCTTGGCTTCTTCAACGGTTATGACGCCTTCCTGTCCGACCTTGTCCATGGCCTTGGCGATCATCTGCCCGATGGAGGTGTCCCCATTGGCGGCAATCGATCCCACCTGCGCAATTTCCTCGGAAGATTTGATTTTCTTCGACCGCTTGATCAGATCTTCCACCACGGCGGCAACCGCCATGTCGATACCGCGTTTCAGATCGATCGGGTTCATGCCTGCGGCAACAGATTTTGCGCCTTCACGCACAATGGCCTGGGCCAGCACGGTCGCGGTCGTGGTGCCATCACCGGCGACATCGCTGGTCTTTTGCGCCACCTCGCGAAGCATCTGCGCGCCCATATTCTCGAACTTGTCAGCCAGCTCGATTTCCTTGGCCACGGTGACGCCGTCCTTGGTGATACGGGGTGCGCCAAAGGATTTGTCGATGACCACATTGCGGCCTTTAGGGCCGAGCGTGACCTTGACCGCATTGGCCAGTATATCCACGCCTCTGAGCATCCGGTCGCGGGCATCACCCCGAAATTTCACATCTTTCGCCATTTGCGAATTCCTCCTGTTAGTCGGCCTGTAGCTGGAAACGGCATGGACCCATTGTAGATCCATGCCTGCTGGACATCGGGATCAGGTCACTATTCCCATAATGTCGCTTTCTTTCATGATCATCAGCTCTTCGCCCTTGATCTTGATTTCAGTGCCGGACCATTTGCCATACAGCACGCGATCGCCGACCTTGACATCAAGCTTGGCAATGGTGCCATCCTCGCGCCGGGCCCCCGGCCCAACTGCGACAATTTTGCCTTCCTGCGGCTTTTCCTGGGCGGTGCCTGGAATGATGATGCCCCCCTTGGTTTTCTCTTCCGCGTCCAGCGGACGGACCAGAACCCGGTCATGCAATGGTCTGAAAGCCATATGCGCAGTCTCCCTTGATTAAATTGTCTACGGTAAATGCGGGCCATGAGAAGCACGGCCGGTTAGCACTCAAGGCATTCGAGTGCTAATTCGCGTCTGGTTTTAATTTGATGGGAACCGTCTGTCAAGGAGCTTCTGGTAAAATCCGTCAGTACCGGGTCCGCTTATTATCACTGATCACAGCGCCCGCCAGAATGATATTGACGGTTTCACCGTCCGTCGAGAGCGGCACCCACAGACTGTCAACGAAAAGCATTTGCCCTCCCGCCGGCCAGCTCATCTCTCCAGAAAGAAAGGATGGCTTTTTGTCGCGCACTACTTTGGCGCAGGTATCAATTAATTCAGCCTCCCGGCCGCCAAATTCCAGTTCCTCGAGAAATTTTCCGGTAAATTCATACTTGAATGCGTCAACGATATGCGTACCGGCGAGACGCACCTTGAAACGTAAATTGTCCTCAGGGTTCCTGATGACATCCAAAAGCACCGTATTAGGTAAAACCCCCTCATTTCCACCGGGCTTATATCAGCGCGAGACGGCACCTTCTCCCCGGTATGTTTGGATCTCCAGTAATGAAACAGATCGGCCAAAGGCCTGGGCAGATCTGCCCCTTCAAAGTCCACGGAAACACCGCCGACCTATCTGATAGGCGCGCATACGAACCCCCCGTAAGATAAACGCGGGGGAGGCCAACGCTAAAATAAGAGAATAAGCAAGGAAACTATAGTATTACCCGGATTATTATATTTATGAAATCATCGGACAATGCCAGTATTATACGTTTATTATTATAATATATTAATAGTTTAATCGTCTCATAATTGGTTATAAAATATTTTATACTTCGGTAAATTCAGTATATTTTTTGCAAAAAGCACGTAAACTTGAAATTGGCTATCAATTTTTAGGAAATTCGTTCAAATTGATGGCTGAAATTTATAATAGGAATCTAAATAACGTAATATAATCACACTAATATTTAATAGCTGTACGCAATATCCCATGCCATTTGTCATGGCGGAACGATTTTCGGACATGAAATGTCCTGTGGGAAATGCGCCGCCAGCGCATATCAACAGATCTGGCGGTTTCTGGCATTTGCGTTACACTGCACCCAGATAATTTCAGGGGAAATTTCCATGCAGTTGAACCTTCGCGGCAAGACCGCCATTGTCACCGGGGCGTCCAAGGGTATTGGGCGCGCCATTGCGCACCTGTTTGCAGAAGAAGGATGCGATCTGCATCTGGCCGCGCGCACCGAAGCCGATCTTGCGGCCGTACGCGACACCATCCGCTCTAAGCACCAGGTTTCCGTCACAATCCATCCCACGGATCTTAGCGACAGTAAAAATGTCAGATCACTGATTGCCGCAGCCGGGGACGCGGACATTCTCGTAAACAACGCAGGCGCCATACCAGGCGGCGCGATTGACGCCGTGGACGAGGATCGCTGGCGCAAGGCGTGGGATCTTAAAGTTTTCGGCTATATCAATATGTGCCGTGAAATTTACCCGCGCATGAAAGCCCGCGGCGATGGCGTGATCATTAACGTGATCGGCACTGGCGGCGAGCGGCCCTCCGCCAACTATATAGCAGGCGCGGCGGGCAATGCCGGCCTGATGGCGTTTTCGCGCGCCATGGGCGCGGTCAGCGCCAATGACGGCATACGGATTATGGCCGTCAATCCCGGCGCCATCGAAACCGAACGTCTGATTTCGCTGGCCCAAAATCTGGCGGGCGGGGCCAGCCCGGAGGAGGCCATGAAAAAAATGACCGCCAATCTGCCTTTCAAACGTGCGGGCAGGCCAGAGGAAGTTGCCGATCTGGTGGTGTTTCTGGCGTCCGAACGGGCCAGCTATATCAGCGGCACGGTCATCACCATAGATGCAGGAGCGGCGGCGCGGGCCTGATCAGATCGCTAATCAGATCATTGTCATGACCGATGAGGAAATATTACTGGCGCTGCAGGCGCGGGCGCGCACGCTGCAGTTCATGCGCTATCTGGACGGTGACATTCTCAGCGTCAGCCAGGAACGGCGGCAGGCAGTCATTCAGTTTCATCCCAGGGCGGACCTGTGCCAATCCGCTGGCGTCATTCAGGGTGGTTTTGTGACCGCCATGCTGGATGTCGCGATGGCGCAGTCGGTGATGGTGGCGTCGAAAATGACCATAGGGCCGCCGACACTGGAATTGAAGGTCAGCTTTTTCCGCGCCGCCCTGCCGGGGCCGCACAGGGCTGTCGGGCACATTGTCCGGATGGGAAAAAGCATCGCTTTTCTGGAGGCCGAACTGTTCGATAGCCAGGACGAACTGGTCGCCAAAAGCTCGGCCACTGCCATGCTGGCCCCGCAAAATCCAAATCCGGTGAAGCCGGAGTAAAATCCAGCGTGCTGGTTTAGCGAGGCGGATACTCGCTGCTTGACGGCCCCGGCGGCCCCTGTCAGGCTAATGAAAAATAGCGGTGCAGGCATCGCATAAAACCGGGGAGGCCGACATGAAACATATTCTGGACGGTATACGCGTTCTTGACATTACCCAGTATCTGGCGGGTCCGGCGGCCACGCGCATCCTGGCTGAAATGGGGGCGGAGGTCATCAAGGTTGAATTTCCGGATGGCGATCCAAGCCGTCTGTTTCCCTATCTGATGAACGGCCGAAGCGCCTATTACGTACAGCAGAACCGCGGCAAAAAGGCCATCAGCATCGATCCGAAAAAGCCGGAGGGCCTTGAGATTCTCAAAGGCCTGGTGGCGAAGTGCGACGTATTCATCGAGAATTTCGCACCCGGCGTGATCACGCGTCTGGGCATGGGCTATGATGTGGTGAAGGCCATCAAGCCGGACATCATCATGTGTTCGGTTTCCGCCTTCGGGCAGACAGGGCCGCTGGCGCATCTGCCGGGTTTTGATTTTATCGGTCAGGCCATGGCCGGTGTCACCAGCATGATCGGTGAACCGAGCAAGACGCCGGTGCTGCCGCAACTGGCGCTGGGAGATATCGGCACCGGTGTGCATGCCGCCACCGCGATCGGCTATGCGCTGTTTCACCGTGAACGCGGCCATGGCGGACAATATGTGGAAGTGTCGCTGCTCGACAGCTATTTCCACCATCACGACGCCAATGTGAATGTGTGGTCGCTGAGCAAGGGCAAAATCAAGCCAACCCGGACCGGCTCACACTCTTATGCCACCGCGCCGCTGGGAATTTTCCAGGGCAAGGAGATACCCATATTACTGATGCCGCTGTTGAATATGTGGCCAAAATTCTGTCGTGTGATTGGGCGCCCGGACCTGATAGACGATCCCAGATTTAACGAAAGCGGCAAGCGCGGGCAAAACCGGGACGCCTTGATCCCCATCGTCGAGGGATGGCTGCAAGCGCAGGAAAGCGATGAGGAAGCGATCCGCATCATGGAGGAAAACCGCCTTCCCGTCGCGCCGATCCTTTCCGTCGAGCAGGCCTGCCAGCATCCGCATTTGATCGAACGCGAAACCGTCCGCTGGATCGAGGACCGGGTGCTGGGCCGGTTCATGGCGCCCGGCATGCCGCTGCGGTTTTCCGGCTTTCCGGGGCATCTCGATCTTGAAGCGCCCTTCCTCGGTGAACATAATGCCGAAGTTCTGGGAACCTATCTCAACTATAGCCCGGAAAAAATTGCGGCGCTGGAGGCCTCTGGCATTTTGTTCAGTGAACCGGTGCCGGCAAGGGCTGCCGCCGAATAATCCACATTAATCATTTAACAGGTGAAGCCGATGAGCGGAATTATGGAAAACAAAGTAGTCATCATCACGGGTGCCGCCTCTGGCATTGGACGCGCCACGGCACAGATTTACGCCCGCGAGGGGGCGCGGGTGATCATCGCCGACGTGAATGAAAAGGGCGGCGAGGAAACCCTGTCGATGATCAACAAGCAGGGTCAGCAGGGAATGTTCGTCAAGGCCGACATGACAGTCGAAACCGACGTCAAGGTCCTGATTGAACGGGCCATGACGGCGCACGGGCGTCTCGATGCGGCGTTCAACAATGCGGGCATCGAGGGAAAGCAGTTGCATTCCGCCGACATGCCGGCAGACGAGTTTGACAAGATTATCGCTGTCAATCTGAAGGGCGTTTTTCTGTGCATGAAATACCAGATTCCAGCAATGCTGAAAGGCGGCGGCGGGGCGATTGTCAATACCGCTTCCGTAGCAGGGCTTGTCGGCTTCCAGGGGCTTGGCGCCTATTGCGCGTCAAAACATGGCGTGATCGGGCTGACCAAGACGGCGGCCCTTGAATACGCCAAAGCGGGCATCCGCGTGAATTGCGTGTGCCCAGGGGTTATTGACACCCCGATGGTAGGCCGGCTTGGCGCCTCCAATCCTGAACTTCTCGCGGGGCTGGCCGCTGCTGAACCCATTGGCCGCTTGGGCAAACCCTCTGAAATTGGCGAGGCGGCCGTGTGGCTGTGTTCGGATCACGCTTCCTTCGTAACCGGTCACTCCATGGTGGTGGATGGGGGGCTGGTGGCGCAATAGCGCCCCACCCCAGCCGGTGGCGCGGCGCGCTGCCGGTGTTTGACGTAACGCAGTGAAATTGTAACGGCTAATTTCAGGAGAGTGTCTTGACGGGTATTATGGATGGCAAGGTAGTGATCATCACTGGCGCGGCATCAGGCATTGGCCGCGCCACTGCGCAGATATTCGCCCGTGAAGGGGCGCGTGTCATTATCGCCGACGTGAATGAAAAAGGCGGCGAGGAAACCCTGTCGATGATCAACAAACAGGGCCATCAGGGGATGTTCGTCAAAACCGATATAACCGTCGAAACGGATGTCAAAACCCTGATCGACCGCGCGATAAACGCGCATGGGCGGCTGGATGCGGCTTATAATAACGCCGGCGTCGAGGGCAAGCAGGCTTTTACGGCCGATATGCCCGGTAACGAATTTGACAAGATCATCGCCGCCAATCTGCGCGGCGTGTATCTGTGCATGAAATATGAGATACAGGCCATGCTGAAAGGCGGCGGTGGCGCCATCGTGAACACGGCGTCGGCCGCGGGCCTGATCGGCATTCCCGGAATGTCGGCCTATTGCGCCTCTAAACATGGGGTGATCGGGCTGACCAAGGCGGCGGCGCTTGAATACGCCAAATCCGGCATCCGGGTGAACTGCGTCTGTCCCGGCGCCATCGATACGCCCATGCTGTCGCGCGTCACCCAGACCGATCCGGTCGTGCTGGGCCAGCTCATCGCCTCCGAACCCATTGGCCGCATGGGCAGGCCTTCTGAAATTGGTGAAGCCGCCGTCTGGCTCTGTTCGGATCACGCATCGTTTGTTACCGGGCATTCAATGGCCGTGGATGGGGGCCTTGTGGCGCAGTAAAATTATCTGTCACCTTGGCTTGCAGGTATCCATGTTGGCGGCGGCTTGGCCCGCCTGATTATTCAAGGCCCTCACGCCAGGATTGTCCAGGCGGGAAATTCCCGCCAGAATGTGGCTAACCGCTATCCTTCTGGCCGTTATTATTCTGGCTATTTTTTTCTTTACGCATGGCGAACAGACCTTTTGAGCGGTTTGACATGTTTACGGCATCGCGATTTTGAGCATACCAATACATCACCCAAACATTCATAATGATGAAAAACGCCCAGATGATTGCGGTCATGCATAGGATTCCCGAACTCCAGGAACTTTTGCGGACTTTATGTCCTTCAAAACTATTTCATGCAGGGTCAAAACCAAAGCCATATTGAGCCAGAGTCCGGTCCATAATTCCATTGAAAGGGCGATGACCCCTACACCATAAACAGCGAGTGAAAGCTGCAGAATTCCGGCGAGATCGTTGGCCCACTGAAGCCCTATTTTATTACTCGATAATTTTCTTATTTTTGCACACCGGAAAAAGGCGGCGCCCATCATTCCGATAAAGGCTGCAAACGCCAACAACCCATTTCCGGCTAATATTTCCAGATAAGCATTATGGGTCGCGCGCATCACATAGGGTGCCCCCACCAGTGAGTTATACTCCGGATAATATTGCAAACGCGAACCAAGTCCCAATAGTGGATATTTATGCCCAAGTTTATAAGCGACATCCCACGCCTCAACCCGGCCCATAAAGGAACCAAGCTCGCCGGCGTTGGAGATAGTATGCATTCTATCAAACCATTCACCAGGCATCATCGACAGAGTCAGGCCAACTACGGCAAGCAAGATAATGGTGCTGAGCAGTTTGTTTTTGGTGCGCATCAAGAGACCCAGAACCAGGACACCGAGTGAGATAAGCCCGCCGCGCGAAGGAGACCCGATAACGGCAATGATGCTCAAAGCGGCTATCCCGGCGGCCAGCACCCTTACCCGGATGTCGTCGCTCGTACGGAAAAGGTAATAGGCGATCGGCACCGTCATGGCCAGGCCAACCGCGAGCTGATTATTGTCACTGATAACCGTGCCTGCCGGGCCAGTGACAATAGCCGCCCCTGCAGACGCTATTGTGTATAAACCGCGTGTTGCCCCGTAATAGCCAACGCTAAGGACTAATGTCCATAAAACGGCCTATATTCTGAGCTTTGTATTTGCCAGCGCCAGGACCATGCAGGTCATGAGCAAGACTGACATTCCAGTTTTGAACTGATGATAGGAGAGCCGCTGGTCGAAGGAAAAAATGTGGGAGAGAATGAATATTACCGTAAAGATAGAAAACAGGATGGTAAAACCGCTGAGCGGCGGGAACTTCTTGTCTTTCGAAATGAGGAAAGAAATCAAAGTGAGCGCGCCGAATATAGAATTTGAATAATTCAGAAGTTCGGAGCCCCAGCTTTCGGCTCGTGGCTGCATGACCGAAAGCCATATCCATGCCAGTAAACTGACAAATCCCGCCTGAAAGCAAAGTACCAATGCGCAGGCGGTGAAAAACAGAAGAAGTGCCATTTTTAACATATGTGTTCAGGGCCTAACGGGTAACGTTCAGGGTGCTGTCTAATGACGGTGGCGGCAAAGAATGTCATTAGGCCTCCGCATCGAAGGGGACGCTTCCGGCACGCCTCCCACGCCCACTTAACCTGGGAAAGCCCGGCTTTCTGAGCGTTAGCACATTAAAGGTATAAAAAATATAAAGCTGTTTGCGGGATTGACGGTCACAAACGGAGGGGCAGCTCGGCGGAGGCGGTTTTTGATATGATTGACTGGAGATCATCATGGTGACGCCACGGCATGTGGCGCACCGATGGTCATTTGGATTAGCCGTTTTCAGCCAATTACCCAGGAGCCCCCAGTTTCCGCCGCCGCCCTGATCACTTCCCATGCTAGGGGCCCCGCGCCAGAATGCGCGTTCCCCCGGCGCTGGGTGTCAACCCGCCACGATGCCGCCATCAATCACCAGTTCCGAACCGGTCATATAGGAAGATTCATCGGAGGCCAGAAACAGCACCCCATTGGCAATATCTATAGGTTTGCCCGCCCGCTTCATCGGCGTGGTGGCCGTGGCGAAGGCGTTGGGATCAATCGCGTTGCTGCGGGCGCCGCCAAACACGTTGCCGGGCATTTTCGTCCATATGGGTGTTTCAATGATACCCGGATGCACCGTGTTCACGCGGATATTGAAACCGGCGCGGGCGCATTCCATGGCCACCGCCTTGGCGTACAGCCGCACGCCGCCCTTGGTGGCGCAATAGCCTGACAGGCCGGGTGCGCCCTGAAGCCCCGCCACGGACGAGGTGATGATGATCGAGCCGCCGCCGCTATCGCGCATCAAGGGAATGCCGTGTTTGGTGCCAAGGAACACTCCATCCAGATTAACCGCCGTCTGCTTGCGCCAGTCCTCCAGCGACTGGTCCCA